>CAYZKM010000236.1:0-7349 GCA_964478525.1 uncultured Bifidobacterium sp. | reverse complement strand
GCGATCAAACAATAAGATAGCGCGCGCTGACCGGTTACGGTCAGCCGGAAAGCGCGCTAGACTGCGCCCGAGGAGCACACCGATGCAGCGTCTGACGATCACCCTGGACGATGACACCGCCCGTTCGCTGGACGCCTTCATGCTCGCGCAGGGCTATGCCAACCGCTCCGAAGCGATCCGCGACCTGCTGCGCGCGCCCCTGCGGGATTCCGAGACCGCGCGGGACCCGTCGCTGCCCTGCATGGCGGTGGTGTCCTATGTCTACGACCACCACGAGCGCGACCTGGGACGGCGGCTGATGCGGTCCCAGCACGATCACCATGCGCTGGGCGTCGCCACGCTGCACACGCATCTGGACCATGCGCATTGCCTGGAGGTGGCGGTGCTGCGCGGGACCGCGACCACGGTGCAGGACTTCGCGCAGGTCCTGATGCGCGAACGCGGCGTGCGGTTCGGCGGCATGAACCTGCTGCCGGTGCCGGCGGATGACGGACACGAGGAGACCGATACGGCCTAGCACGGCCCACGAACCGGGAGGACGGACAATGACGATCACGCGCAGACAGGCGATGCTGGCAGTCGCCGCATCCGGATTGGCGACCCGCTATGGCCCGGCCCGCGCCGCCAGGCCGTATGACCCGCCCGGCACCTTGCTGGACGCCGCCCGCCGGGAAGGCGGGTTCACCCTGTTCAGCGCCACCTTCCCCGACGTCCAGCAGGAGGTCATCGCACAGTTCAACAAGCGGTTCCCCTTCGTGAAGGTGCGCTTCGTCCGCGCATCGGGCGGGCAGCTGATCACCCGCGTCAGAAGCGAGGCCGCGGCGGGCAAGCTGGAAGCCGACGTCATCGAACATTCCGATCGCGGGCAGACCCGCGAGATCGAGCACATCTTCGCCGACTACGCCCCGCCCAACGCCGACGACTACCTGGCGGGATCGCTGGTCTCGCCCCGCCTGTGGCCCACCGTCACGCTGTCGTGGTGCCTGGCCTGGAACCCCGAGCTGGTGAAGAACCCGCCGCGATCGTGGATGGATCTGTGCAAGCCGGACTATGGCGAGGGCCAGATCGGCCAGGTGATCGGCCCGTCCGGCGGAACGACCTGGACGCGGATCATGTTCGAACGCCAGGTGCTGGGCGAGGATTACTGGGCCAGGCAGGCGGCGACGAAGCCCAAGCTGTTCCCCTCGGGCGGGCCGCTGTCCGATTCCGTGACGCGCGGCGAGGTGTCGATCGCGCCGCTGACCTACAACGCCTATTTCCCCAAGAAGCGCGACGGCGCCCCGATCGCGGCGATCTATCCGCCCGAGGGCGTGCCATTGGTGCCCTACGGGTCGGGCATGACGAAATCGACCCGCAACCCCGCCTGCGCGAAGCTGTGGCTGGACTGGGTGCTGTCCGACGAGGGCCAGGCGCAGGCGATGCGCGACCAGGGCGCGCTGACATCGCTGAAAACCCCGCCGGTCAAGCCGGACGGCTTCGATCCCGCCCGGGACAGGCTGTGGCTGCCGGAGTTCACGGCGTTCAACACCCTGCGCGACCGCTGGCTGGAGGAATGGAACCGGACCTACGGGTATCGGCAATAGCGGCTACACGTGTATTTGCGCCGGTGGCTGAACACGGCTACGGTCGGCGCCGACGGGCAAAGGCCCTGGCGCCCCCCCATGAGCAGGACCGCATCGCCATGCCGCAGTTTCTTCGTCGCCTGGTTCCCGCCATGGTCCTGGCCGCCGTCGCGACGCCGGCGATGGCCGTGCCGTCAGCCTCGTCGGTGTATCTCGACACGGCCTCGCTGACCGGCACCGGCTGCCCGTCCGGCTCGGTCGGTTCCTCGGTCAGCGCCGACCGCACCGCCGCGACGTTCATCTTCGACACCTTCGTCACCGCCATCGGCGGGCCGGCCAGCCTGGCCTGCCAGGCCTCCCTTGGTCTGCACATACCGGCCGGCGACCAGGCGTTCAGCGCCACGGTCGAACTGCGGGGCTATGTGCAACTCTCGGACGGCACGACATCGGCGGTCACGATCGGGCGGACATTCGATGCCACCCCGGATGGGTCCGGCGGCGCGGCGTTCACCGGTCCGGTCGCGAAGGACTATCTGTATGCGCAGACCTCGGATTTCTCGACCAGCCTCGGCCTGGAAACGACCGTGACCTACCGGCTGGACATCACCGACGCGCTGGGCGGCGCCGGCAGCGCGCAGATGACGGTCGACTCGCTCGATTTCCGCCTGGCACCGCTGCCCGAGCCCGGCACGCTGGTGCTGTCGCTGTCCGCCTTCGCGGGGATCGCCGCCCTGCGCCGCCGCCACGCCGGGCGGGGCTGACCGGCCCCAAAGGTCGGGCTACAGGGGTCAGGCCGCCGGGGTGCTGTCCGTCAGCAGATGCGACAGCCCCAGCGTCGCGCAGGCCTGGACCAGGTCGTTGTTCAGCGACAGCTCGCGCGACAGGTCGCGCTTGAAGTGGCGGGGCGAGGCGCGCTTGTAGTCCTTGCGCCCGATCACCGAGAAATGCCCCTCCACGATCTCCGCCTCGGGGATCGCGTGCACGACGCCGTTGTGCAGGCGCGCCCATTTGTTGATGCCGATCCCGCATTCCCAATGCCAGTTCGCCCGCCTGGCCTGCTCCTCGGCCGAGGCCGAGGGGTGGTGCGCGCCATACAGCCACCAGCTGCAGCCGGTTTCGAACTGGCTGCGGCTGGCACCGACCGTCGAGCAGCCGACCACTTCCCAAAATCGCCGCTCCTGCGGCTTCAGCAGGTTGCGCCAGCGCTCGGTCGGGCGCACGGCGGCCATTTCGCCATCGGGCAGGCTGGCGAACATCGCGGCATAGCGGTGGATCTTTTCCGGCCGGATCAGGCAGTCGGAATGCCAGAACGCCAGCCGTTCCTCGACGAACAGGAACAGGAACTCGACGGCGAAATGCAGCCACATCGTCGGCAGATGCAGGCGTTCGTTGAAATCGAGCAGAATCGCGCCCGGGATCAGCGGCGGCGGGCCGACGCGCGGATCGAAGCCCACCAGCGGGGTCCAGCCGACCTCGGCGACCTGGCGCTGCTGTACCACATTCCAGTCCGGATCGACGTTCCAGCACAGCCAGGGCCGGCGCACGCCGCGCAGGGTATCGGCCCAGCGCCGAGCCTCGGCGAGGAGGTGATCGAGGGGCATGCCGGTCAGGCCGAAGGCTTGCCAGCACCCGGTGCCCAGGCGCCAGGCGGGGGCGTCGGGCTGCAGCCATGGGTTGGCTTCGCCGCCCGCCGGTGCGGCGGGGCTGGCAATCACAGGCTTGAATCTGTCGAGCAACCCATCCGGCCCCGGGTCTGGCATCCCCGGCACCCGGCGGGGGACGCGTTCATCACGCGTCGATGATGATATCGGCTGGCGGGTCCCAGGCGAAGCCTTTTCGCGATGGCGGGGCCCAATGGCGGCGGCGGTGAACTCTTTGCTACCGCCGTCCCCCGGCCCGCGCTATTCACCAACCGGACACGCTCACCCCCGCCAAGGACCCGCTTGCCTCATGCTCACCCTCTCCCGCCGTCACGCGCTCGGCTCGCTCGCCTCGCTCGGCCTGATCGCCAAATTCGGCCCGGTTCGCGCCGCCACGCCGTACAACCCGCCGGCCGGCCTGGTCGACGCCGCGAAGAAGGAAGGCGAGCTGGTCATCTACACCGCCGCCTTCCCAGAGGTGATGCAGGACACCATCACCCTGTTCAACAAGCGCTTTTCCGGCATCCGCGTGCGCATGGTGCGCGCCTCGGGCGGGCAGCTGATCACCCGCGTGCGTACGGAATCGGCCCAGAACAAGCTGGAAGCCGATGTGCTGGACCATTCGGACCGCGCGCAGACCAAGTCGCTGGAAGACGTGCTGGCCGACTACACCCCGCCCAACGCGGCCGACTACATGCCGGAAACCCTGGTGTCGCCGAAGATCTGGCCGTCGATCACGCCGTCCTGGTCGATCGCCTGGAACACCGAGCTGGTGAAGGACCCGCCGAAAAGCTGGGAAGGGCTGTGCGACATGAAATGGGCGGGCGGCAAGATCGGGCAGGTGATCGCGCCGTCCGGCGGCACCACCTGGACCCGCGCGATGTTCGAACGCCAGGTGATGGGCGAGGATTACTGGGCCAGGCAGGCGGCCACGAAGCCGAAGCTGTACCCCTCGGGCGCGCCGCTGTCGGATGCGGTGGTGCGCGGCGAGATCCTGATCGCACCGCTGATCCACAACATCGTCTATCCGAAGAAGAAGGACGGCGCGCCGATCGATGCCGTCTATCCGAAGGAAGGCATCCCCATCGTTCCCTATGGCGCGGCCATCACCAAGGCGTCGCGCCATCCCAACGCCGCGCGGCTGTGGATGGACTGGATGCTGTCGGATGAAGGCCAGGCGCATTCGCTGCGCGACCAGGGCAACGTCACGTCCCTGAAGAACCCGCCGATCGCGCCACCCGGCTTCGATGCCGCGACGATGAAGCTGTGGACGCCGAAATTCGCCGAGTTCGAGTCGCTGCATGACCAGTGGCTGGAAGAATGGAACAAGACATACGGGTATCGGCAATAAGATGTCGTCCGAACTGCGCGTCGAGCAGCTGAGCAAGATCTTCACCGCCGGCCGTCCGCCGGTGGCGAAGGCCGCCGTCGACGACGTGACCTTCACCATCGCCGCGGGCGAGATCGTGGTGCTGCTGGGTCCGTCCGGCTGCGGCAAGACCACGACGCTGCGCTGCGTGGCGGGGCTGGAGCATCCGACATCCGGCAGGATCGTCATCGGCGGCACCGTCTATACCGACCCGCAGGCCGGGGTGCTGGTGCCGCCGCGCAGCCGGAACCTGGGGATGGTGTTCCAGCCCTATGCCGTCTGGCCGCATATGACGGTGGGCCAGAACGTCGCCTATCCGCTGAAATCCCGCGGCGCGCCCAGGGCGGACCGGGACAAGGCGGTGAAGGACGCGTTGGACCTGGTGGAGCTGTCGGCCTATGCCGACCGCCCGGTGACGCAATTGTCGGGCGGGCAGATGCAGCGCGTCGCCCTGGCGCGCAGCATGGTCTACCAGCCGCAGATCCTGCTGCTGGACGAGCCGCTGTCGAACCTGGACGCGCAGCTGCGCCTGCGCCTGCGCGACGACCTGCGCCGCATCATCAAGCGGGTCGGGCTGACGGCGCTGTATGTCACCCATGACCAGGCGGAAGCCGTGGTGCTGGGCGACCGCATCGGCGTCATGCGCGACGGCAGGATGCGCCAGCTCGACTCACCGATCGAGATCTACAACCGCCCGTCCGACCTGTTCGTGGCCGAGTTCACCGGCGCGACCAACGTGCTGGACGGCACGGTCGCGTCCCGCGAGGGGGAATTCGGCACCGTCGTCGTCGGCAACGGGGAACGGATGATCGCCCGGCTTGGCGCCGGCGTGACCGAGGGCGGGGCGGTGAAGATCGCGCTGCGCCCCGACAATGTGGGCCTGACGCCGACCGGCGGCGGGGTGAACCACTTCACCGCCCGGGTGCTGTCGCGCCATTACCAGGGCGCACAGACCGTCTACGAGCTGAACCTGGCCGGCGCGACGATCGAGGCGCTGGAAGTCGGGTCATCGGCCAGGCACGAGGTGGATCGCGACATCCCGATCGTGCTGCCGCCGGACATCTGCTGGGCCTATCCCGCCGGCGCGGCCTGACGGCCCGGCCGGCCGCCGCCCGGGCTGTGGCATGCATGCCACGCCTGGCGGGTCGTCGGCCGGCCCGCCCGGGTTCTTCATAAATTTGTTGCGTTTCATTTGGTTGTCTACGATCATTGACACATTGGATCAGTGATCGAACGACCGGTGATGCAGCCCCGCCACAGGCTCGCCTTGCCCCGTCGGGACGGAGGATGCGGTGCTACAAGCGGCCATGCCGGTTCGGCGGTGCCCGATCGTGTCGCTCGCTTCCACCAAGGGCGGGGTCGGCAAGACGACACTCGCCTATACATTCGCCACCGAAATCGCCAGGCGCCTGGCCATCCGGCTGGCCGACCCCGAACAGGCCTATGGCTGGGCCGGCCGCATCACCTGCATCGACACCGATCCCAACCGCACCTTGTCGCAGGTGCTGCGACTGACCGACGATCGGCTGATCACCTGCATCGAAAGCGACGGCGACCGCCTGCTGCCCGACCTGCGCGACGCGGTGGCGCAATCGGACCTGGTGCTGATCGACCTGGAAGGCACCGCCAACCAGGCCATGCTGTATGCCGCCGGCAAGTCCGACCTGGTGCTGGTGCCGGCACAGCCCAGCCGGTTCGACGTGGTGGAGGCGGTGAAGACCATCGGCGTGGTCCGCAAGGCCGCCGACCTGGTGGGGCGGGACATCGCCCATCGCGTGGTGCTGTCGCGCACCCCGGTGCTGCGCCAGCGCGTCGCCGAACACTCGCGCGCCCAGTTCATCCGCGCCGCCCTGCCCGTCCTGGCGGTGGAACTGCTGCAGCGCGCCGCGTTCCAGACCATGACCTATACCGGCCAGCCGCCCTGGCGCCAGGCCAACGCGCAGGCCGCCGCGGCCAATGTCGCCGGCATGGCCGACGCGATCCTGGACATCCTGGGCATCGGGTTGCGCGCCGCCCCGCCGGTGCGACCGGTGCGACCGGCGCGACCGGTGCCACCGGCCCGCACCCATCCCGCCCTGGCCGAGGCCGGCGCATGAGACGCCGCGCCGCGCCGATGCCGGATGTGGATGATGCGCTGTTCCGCGCGCGCCTGGCGCCGCTGGCCGAGGAAGTGCTGCCCGCCGCCCCGCAGGGTGCGCGCGATGCCTCGCCATCCGAGATCCGGGCGCGCGTGCGCGTCGCCAGGCCCGGGCTGTCGCGCCTGGCCAGCCTGATGATCCTGGGCATGATCGCCCTGGCCGCCGGCACCACCGCGGCCCGGATCGCGCGCGACAAGCCGGCGGCGAAGCCGGTGGCGGCTGCCCTGGCACCCGCCCCGGTTCCCGACACCGCGCCCTATCCGATCGTGCCCCTGCTGCTGCAGCGCGGCGACGCGGCCATGGCGACCGGTGACATCGCCGCCGCTCGCCTGCTGTTCGAGCGCGCCGTCGCCGAAGGGTCCATCGCCGCCGCCACCGCCCTGGGCCGCAGCTATGACGGCGCCGTCCTGGCCGGCCTCGGTGCCCGCGGCATCCCGCCCGACCCGGCGCAGGCCGCGCGGTGGTACCGCAAAGCCGCCGCGTTCGGCGACGCCGAGGCCATCGAGCGGCTCGCTCGCCTGGATGAACGGGCCGGCCCGTGAACCGCAAGCCGACCGACCTGCCCGATATCGAGGATGCGACGCTGAAAGGCTGTGTGGACGCGCTGTGCGACGGCGCCGGACCGGCGGGACGGACGCGC
>CAYZKM010000235.1:0-7376 GCA_964478525.1 uncultured Bifidobacterium sp. | reverse complement strand
ACGATGCGCCCGGCATACATCACCGCGACGGTGTCGGCGATTTCCGCCGCCACCCCCAGATCGTGCGTGACGAAGATCATGCCCATGCCCATTTCCTGCTGCAGCCTGCGCAGCAGGATCAGCACCTGGATCTGCACGGTCGCGTGCAGCGCGGTGGTGGGTTCGTCGGCCAGCAGCAGGCGCGGATTGCACGACAGCGCCATCGCGATCATCGCCCGCTGCCGCAACCCGCCCGACAATTCGTGCGGATAGGCATCCAGCCGCCGTTCGGCCGAGGGGATGCGCACCAGGTTGAGAAGCTCCAGCGCCCGCGCCCGCGCCCGGGCCTGGGCACGGTCGCAGCCGGTGTGACGACGTACCGTCTCGCCGATCTGCTGGCCGATCGTATAGACAGGGTCCAGCGCGGTCATGGGTTCCTGGAAGATCATCGACACCGCCCCGCCGCGCAGGTCGCGCAGCGCACGGTTCGACATCGTCAGTTATTCGTGCGGCCTGGTCAGTTCGGCGGTACGCTTCACCTGGCGGACCCGCTTGTCGGCGAAGGGACCCTTCACGAAATTGAGCTGATAGGTCCAGTTGTGTGGATACGGGTTGGTGACGATCGTCATGCCGGAGGATTTCAGGCGCGCGATGGAGTCGGGCGACGGCGCCTCGATCCAGTTCACCTGGCCCGACAGCAGCGCGGCGGTGCGGGTCGACGCCTCGGGCATCGGGATCAGGACCAGGCGATCCTGCTGCGGGACGCGGTTCCTGTCCCAATACTCCGCGTTGGGCAGCATTTCCATGCGCTGATGCGGGGTGGCCTTGTCGAACCGGTATGGACCGGTGCCGGACGGACGGTCCATGTACTTGCCCCAGTCG
Source organism: uncultured Bifidobacterium sp. (assembly GCA_964478525.1). Classification (GTDB taxonomy): domain Bacteria; phylum Pseudomonadota; class Alphaproteobacteria; order Acetobacterales; family Acetobacteraceae; genus Rhodopila. Next base: position 6,515 of record CAYZKM010000235.1, on the reverse strand, counting down.
TACGCCAGTTCCTTGGCTCGGCAGGGGCTAACCATCATGATGTAGCTGATGTTGTAGGGGAACAGCGAGTCCGGCGCCTTGGTGTTGAAAGCAACCGTCAGGTCGTCGATCTTCTTCGAAGAAGGGATTTCGGCAACGACGGATGCTCCTGCACACAAAAAGGCATGTGCTGAAGGATGCATCATTCGTGCCAGAACAAATCCCTGCACCAGCTTGTCAGGAAGGCATGTATCATGCCGACTCTGCAAAAACAGTCAGCATAAAGACTAAAAACAGGGCGAATTTCCGATATCACCCACAAATCGATCGGCTACGTCCCCTTCAGACTCAGGATATACTCGATCACATCCGACATCTCGCCGTTCGACAGATGCAGGTCCGGCATCCGCTGATGCGGCGATTGAAAGAACACCCGCAGCGATACCTCGGTGGTCGAGGGCATGCGGGCAATGCCGGCGAAGGTCGGCACCCCGGTGGCGGACGCGCTGACCTGGCTCGGTTCCACCATATGGCAATTGCCGCACCAGCGCTGCGCCAGCGCCTTGCCGGCATCGGCATCGCCGGCCATGGCGGGCGCGGCGGCAAGCAGGACGGGCAGTGCAACGGAAAGCAGCAGGCGCATGGCGGTTTCCCCGAAACGCCCCATCATCATCACGACCGTCCCACAGCACATTGATTTCAATCAACCGGCCCGGCCGCCGGCCAACCCTGATTGACAGCCCACCGCGCCGGCCCCGAAGCTTCCGTCCAGCCGGCATCCGAACCAGACACCAAGGGACGAGACCCATGAAGGCATTGACCCAGGCACAGGTGGATTCGTTCCACCATAATGGCTTCCTGTTCCCCATTCCCGCCCTGTCGGCGGCCGAGATCGACACCTGCCTCGCCGGTCTCGCTCGCCTGGAAGGTGAACTCGGCTGCCCGGTCGCCGAGGCCGACGTGAAATGGCGGTCCCATGCGCATGCCCACGCACCGTGGTTCAACGACCTGATCCGCCACCCCCGCATCCTCGACGCGATCGAGGACGTGATCGGCCCGGACATCCTGGTCTGGACCAGCACCTTCTTCGTCAAGGAAGCGCACTCGGCCACCTATGCGGCGTGGCACCAGGACGGCACCTATTTCGGGCTGAACCCGCAGGCCTCGGTCTGCGCATGGGTCGCGTTGACCGATGCTACGCGCGAAGCCGGCTGCATGGAGCAGCTCTCGTTCAACGGCCAGCCCCGCCAGCTGCACCACGCGCCGTTGGGCCTGCCCAACAGCATCAACCGCGCCGGACAGACGATCATGGAGCCGTTCGACCAGACCAGGCCGACCGCCATGGCACTGCCCGCCGGGTCCATCTCGCTGCACCATGAACTGGCCGTGCATCGGTCCGCACCCAACAACGCGTCGTATCGGCGGGTCGGCATCGGCCTGAACTATGTGGCACCGCAGGTGAAAGTGGATGGACCGGTCCGCTGCAGGGCGATGCTGGTCCGCGGCGAGGACAAGTACGGCAATTTCGACCTGTTCCAGCCCGGGCCGGGCGAACGCGACGCCGCCGCGCTGGCGCTGCACCAATCCGTCAGCGACCGTTACCGGGAGAATTACCGCCACCAGGTGACCCGGCACGAGGCACGCTACGCCGCCGCCTGACCGGGCGGATCAGCCGGCCAGCAAGGCCATCACCGCGCTGACCAGGGCGTTCATGCTGTAGATCTTGGGCAGGAACGCCGCCCCCGGCGCGGCGACCTCGCCCCGGTCCGGCACCGCGCGGCCTTCCGTCGTGAACAGCACCCGCAACTCCCCCCGCAGCATCCGTGCTCGGCGCGCGAGCTCGCGCCCGCACATCCCGTCCAGGTCGAGCTCGGTGAACAGAATCGCGATCGGCAGCGGCGACGCCAGGCGCGTCAGCGCCTCGGTGCCGTTGGCGGCGACGTGGACCTCGAACCCATGTTCCTGCAAGGCCAGGCCCGCCAGGCTTCGGGTCGCCTCGTCGGCCTCCACGACCAACACAGCCACCATGTCTTCACCCCCAGGGGGCCCGATCCGATATGGCGGGATTGCGTTCCACGCTCTGCGCCGGGCCCTGGGCCCATCATTGGCAAAGCCGAGCCGAAGTCCATCGCGTGCCGGCCGAATTGCCGCTTTGGATGCGTCGCGGACCGGTAAGTGGCTGATCGGCCACAGAACGCTGGGCCGGCAACTGCGGGAATTTGCCCGTCGATGGGATGCAGCCGGCATTCGTAGTAATTCTGATACCAATTTTGATTATTTGTTCACATCACAGCCGCGTGTTCCACGGCCGTCACAGGATCGGATCCGGGCAGGCAGGCTTACCGCACCGGGTGTACAACGGAGTTCAAATGACCCAGCCGGCCGGGTGGCAGATCGAGGCGCCCTTTATGACACGTCCCATTGCGATGGGCGACCGTGGATCGATCCAGTGATCCGCCGTGCCCTGTTGCCGGCTTTGGCCCTGGCCGTTCCGGTGGTCCTGACCGCTGCCTCGGGCATGGCCCAGGTACCGGCCCAGGTACCGGCCCAGCCACCAGCCCAGCCACCAGCCCAGCCACCGGCCACGGGGCAGGCTGTCGTACCGGCGGCCCAGGCGCCGGGCGGGGTCCTGCGGCTCAGCGGATCGAACCCGATGGGCAGCCGGCTGGTGCGGCATCTGCTGCTGGCCTATGGCGCCAAGGATCGGGTCTCGGCGATGGAGGAGCAGCCGGGGCCGCAGCCCGAGGAAACCATCTTCCTGATCCAGCCGTCGGAATCGCTGCGCCAGCTGCGCGCCGAGGTGAAGGCCCATGGTTCCCCCAGCGCCTTCGCCGACCTGCTGGCCGGCACCACCGATATCGGCCTGGCCTCGCGCCGGCCTGACGCCGCAGAGGTCAGGGCGCTGGCCGCGGCGAGGGTGGGCGAGATGCTGCGCCCGGGGAACGAAAATGTGGTTGCGCTGGATGGCATCGTGCTGATCGTGCATCGCGACAACCCGGTGCGCGCGCTGACGCCGGCGCAGGTGACCGATCTGCTGTCGGGCGCGGTTACGAACTGGTCCGCCATGGGCGGGCCGGACCGTCCGGTTGCGGTCTATGCCGACGATTCGCGGTCCGGCACGTTCGACACGATCAGGCGCCGGCTGTTCACCCGGGCCGCGGCGCTGGCCGCCACCGCGGAACATTTCGAGGCGCATGAGGACGTGGCCGACGCCGTGGCCGGCGATCCCGGCGGGATCGGTTTCGTTGCGCTGGCCTATACGCGCAATGCCAGGCCGGTGGCACTGGCCCGCGCCTGTGGGCTGCCGCCGGTGGAGCCCACGGCTTTTCAGGTGAAGACCGAGGAATATCCGCTGTCACGGCGGCTGTATTTCTATGTCGGCGACAGGCGCAGCCCGGTGGCCGAGGATTTCCTGCGCTACGCGTTGTCGCCCGCCGCCGAAGCGGCGATCGGCCGAGCCGGGTTCGCGGGTCTGGGGCCGATGGTGGAAACCGGGGAGTCCGTGGTCCCGGCCCAGCCCGCCACTGCCCAGCCCGCCACTGCATCGCCGGCGGCGCAGGCGCAGGCCGCCAGCCTGCGCAGCGCCCTGGCTGGTGCGCATCGCCTGTCGGTGACGATCCGGTTCGAATCGGGCCAGGCGATGGTGGACAGCCGCGGCGCTGCCGACCTGGAGCGGCTGAAGCTGTGGGTGCGCCAGGCAGGCGCCGGCACGTCGCTGACCCTGGTCGGCCATTCCAGCGCCGACGGCGATTTCGGCGCCAACGTCGTGCTCTCGCGCCAGCGCGCGCAGGAAGTCGCCAATCGCCTGCGTGGCCTGGGCGTGCCGGTCGCCTCGGTGCTGGGCGTGGGCCCCGCCGTGCCGGTCGCCTGCGACGGGCCGGCCGAGGATGCCAATCTCAACCGCCGGGTGGAGGTATGGGTCAGGTGATTCCCGTCGCTGATCCGTCTCGTCCGTCCGATCCGCCGGCATCGTCGTGATCACCATCGACCTGCTGGCCTGCGAGCCACACCGCGCCGGCCATGCGTTGATCGTGGTGTCGGGCATGCGCCGGCGACCGGTTTCCACCCGGTTCAGTATTCAGGCGCAGATGGGCGGACATGGCCGTTACCTCGGCCCGCGCGGGTGGGAGGACAAGTTCACCGAATGCCGCGAATTGCAAGCCGGCTGGGACGCCGACAAGCGTGTCCTGTGGATTCTCCTGGGCCCCGACGTGACCCGGCTGCTGGGCCAGACGCCGTTCACCTTCGCGCTGCTGCAGAGCGGGGAACATGTGACCGAGCTGATGCTGCCCGCCGCCTTGCTGTCCTCGGGCGGTGAGGCGTTGGCGCCATTCGTCGAGAGCGAGGCGAAGGGTGTTGCCGAGCTGCTGCCCTTGCCGGGGGTGTTGCCGGTCCCTGTCGAACGTGTGGTGGTCCCGGCGCCGGTGGCGGTTGCGGTGGAACCCGGCTCGCGTCACGGCGATGCCCCGCCGGTGCCGCTGGTTGTCATGGTAATCGGTGTGGCGTTCGCCGCGATCGTCGGCGGTGCGATCCTGTTGGCATCGCACGGAAGTTGATGCGGTCGCCGCGCGCCGGAAGGGCGGTGTCACGTCATATTCCGGCAAGCAGTACAAAATTCCACAATAGAACCATTTTTTTAACGATACCATGCTCGTGGTCTGCACACTCATTTCGCATCACGTCATTGGTCTCGATTTGCCGTACGCGCGGGCCGGGCAGGTCGAGTTGTGGTCACGATGGTTTCACGGCCCGCCCGGGGTCGCGAAATGCCGCACGGTGCGAGGATTGCGCGGAATTGTCAGAACGCAAACCGGATGATCGGGGTAGTTCGATGCGGAGGCGTTGGGAAAAAAACGATCGGTTCGGCACTGAATTCCCGGGTCCGAAACCTCGGTGAAACATTTAATTGCTAGTAAAATTCGCACAATGAGACATCTGAGGTTTGGCGGATAACAACCGGAAGTGGAGGTCGGCCGATCGCCGGCCTTTCAATCGTCCGGATGGCCCGCAAGCCGATCGTCCCTGCCGTTACCAACGTCCGAGCCGCCGCACCCCTATTGCCTCGCTCCGCGTCACGCCGTCGCCCGGCGATGCGGGAAACACAGGAGAGACCATGTCCGTGAATACCACCCCAACACCTGCCTGTGCACATGGTTCCCTGGCGCGCTGGGTGCTGGCGGCGGCGCTGTCGGTGGCCGGTAGCGCCGGCGCTCTCGCGCAGACGCAGGCAACGTGTGACACGGGCAGCCTGCCGCCGAACACACAGCTGCGCGTCACCCAGCAGCAGGGCCGCGCCCTGGTCGAGGTGACCAAGCCGAACAGCGCCGGCCGCAAGATGGACATCGAATACGGCGACGAGCTGTACAGCCTGAAATTCGGCGCCGACGGCAAGGTTCGCGCAGGCTTCGCCCTGACGGCCGCGAACAACGAATTCACCATCGCCATGAGCGAGACGCAGCCGATCAGCTGTCAGGTCGCGGTGCCCGATTTCAAGAAGATCTACCGCGTGATCCTGCGCTGGCGCGATCCGGTGCAGCTGGACCTGAACGTGCTGGAACCTGGCGGGCGCGTCGGCGAGGTCGGGCATGTCAACGGCCTGCGCCCGAACAGCAACATGACCCAGGGCATCGGCCAGATGGATGTCGTGGGTGTCGCCCCGGCGGAAGGCGCGACGGCCGAGATGTCCTATGTCGTTGCCAACCCGTCGACGATGCCGGCGAACAGCGTGTTCACCTATCGTCTGGACTATGTGACTCGCGGTCTGCAGCCCGAAGCGCCCTATTGCGACGACTTCGCCCTGGCCGCGCCGCAGTTCGAATTCATCACGATCGAGAACGGCAACGTCACCACCCGGAAAATGAGCGTCAATCACGCCCGCTGCCGCGAGAAGCTGGCCGACTCGCGCCGCCTGATGCCCATCCGCCAGTAACCGCCTTCCAGTGCCCGTCATCCCCACGCACCCGGCTCGGCCGGAACACCGTTTCGAGCCAAGGAGAGAAACGACAGTGACACGAACCTCTCACCCCCAGGGAACGCCCGCCCCGCAGGCAGCGCCTGCACCCGAGCGGTCGGCCCTCAGGAAGCTTGCCGCCGGCCTGTCCGTGGTTCTGGGCCTGGCCACCGTCGCGCTGCCCGCCAGCGCCCAGCAGAAGCCGTCGTCGGAGATCGTCGTACGGCTGGCCGGTTCCGGCACCATCGGCGCGAAGATGGCACTGGAGCTCGCCACCGCCTGGGCCAAGCAGCTGAAGCTGCCGGGCGTGCGCGTCGATGGCGGCCTGGACCCCGACGAATACGACGTGATCGCCGAGGGTGCCGAGAGCACGCAGAAGCTGCGCGTGCAGGTGCGCGCGAAGGGCACCTCCACCGGGTTCGAACCGCTGCTGCGCGGCCAGGCGGATATCTGGATGGCATCGCGCCAGGTGCGTGATGGCGACATCGACAATGCCCGCCGCAGGAACCTGCCGAACGTCCCGACCCTGGCGCAGATGCAGCAGCCCGGTGTCGAGAACGTGGTCGGCGTCGCCGCGCTGGCGATC
>CAYZKM010000234.1:0-7389 GCA_964478525.1 uncultured Bifidobacterium sp. | reverse complement strand
CGAAATATGCGCGCGAACGCGTGGTGTTCGGCCGCCCCATCGGCCAGAACCAGGGCATCCAGCACCCGCTGGCGCGGAACTGGGCCGAGCTGGAGGCGGCCAACCTGCTCGTCTACAAGGCGGCGTGGATGTACGATCAGGGGATGGAGTGCGGCGCCGAGGCGAATGCGGCGAAATACCTGGCGGCCGAGGCGGGCTATCGCGCGGCCGAACAGGCGGTGATGACGCATGGCGGCATGGGCTATGCCCAGGAATACCATGTGGAGCGCCTGTTTCGTGAATCGATGCTGCCGCGCATCGCCCCGGTCAGCCGCGAGCTGGTGCTGAGCTACCTGGCCGAACGCGTGCTGGGCCAGCCGAAATCGTACTGACCGCGGCGGAGCAGGGCTCATGAAATTCGGCTTCTGCGTCATGGCCGACATCGACGAGATCGGCTTCTTCAGCCATGCCGAGGCGCTGGGCTATCACTCGGTCTGGGTTGCCGACAGCCAGCACATGTTCTCGGACGTCTATGCCGTGCTGGCGCTGGCGGCGCGCCAGACGACGCGGCTGCATATCGGGCCGGGCACCGCGATCTGCGGCACCCGCATCCCGCCGGTGCAGGTGGCGGCGATGGGCACGCTGAACCGGCTGGCGCCGGGGCGGGTGTTCATGGGCATCGGGACCGGCAATACGGCGATGCGCACCATGGGCCAGAAGCCGATGAAGATGGCCGAATTCAACGAGTACCTGCGCGTGCTGGCTGCCCTGCTGCGCGGGGAGATCGTGGATTACACCTTCAACGGCGTGACGCGGCCGGTGAAGATGCTGATGCGCGAGACGCAGTATATGAACCTCGAACCGCACATACCTTTGTATGTATCGGGGTTCGGACCGCGCGCCATGGCACTGGCCGGCGAACATGGCGACGGGCTGATCTTCGCCATCCCGCCGCGCGGCGTGCCGGTGGCCGAGGCGATGGGCCATGTCCGCCAGGGCGCGGCGCGAGCCGGGCGTGACATGTCCGGCTATCGCACCTGCGCGCTGGTGAATGTCGTGCTGCTGCAGCAGGGGGAGCGGGCGGATTCCGATCGCGTGAAGGCGATGATCGGGCCGAACGTCATGGCGAGCGTCTATTATTTCTACGATACGGTGCACAAGCGCGGCATCGCGCCGCCGCCGTTCCTGGCGCGCATCTGGGAACCCTATTGCCGGCTGGTGGAACAGACCCCGCCGGAGCACCGGCATTTCCGCACCCATGAATTCCACTACACCCGGCTGCATCCGGGCGAGGCGGCGCTGATCGATGAACAGCTGATCCGCGACACCTGCCTGGTCGGCACCGCGGACGAGCTGATCGCGCGCATCCGCGCGCTGGAGGCGGATGGGCTGCAGGAGCTGATCTTCGCCAGCGGCAACCAGTCGAAATGGGGTGTGGCGGCGGATTTCGCCGCGCAGGTCATGCGCCGGCTGTAGCGTCGTCGAACGGCAGCGCAGCGACCCGGGTCAGCGTCAGGTTCAGGGCGGCGGCTTCCTCGGCGCCGAACGCGTCCTCGAACGTCTTTTGCGCCTGGTGCCACAGGGTGCGGGCCGAGCGGAGCCGGTCGCGTCCGGCCGGGGTCAGCGTGACGACCCGGCTGCGGCGGTCGGCGCCGGTTTCGCGCTGCACCAGCCCCTGCGCTTCCAGCGGGCGCAGGTTGTGGCCCAGCGTGGCGCGGTCCATCACCATGCGGTCGGCGAGCGCGCTCATGGTCATCGGGCCGTATTCCGACAGCATCGACAGGATGGGCAGCTGCGTGCCGCGCAATCCCACGGGTGCCAGCACGTGATCGTACAGTTGCGTGACCCGTCGCGCCGCCTGGCGGAATGCCAGGCAATGGCACGCCGTCCCCCGCGTGGGGCGGGGCTGGTCTGTGTCGGTGTGCTTGCTCGGTACGCTCATATGCCCCTATTGTGCGGGACGGCATGCCTGCCGTCAAATCGAGGGGTCATCGAACCATGAATGCGACGGCAGCGCCAGTTCGCCCGCTTTGGCTCGTCCTGCTGAGCGCCGGCATCATCGTCGGCATGGCGATGGGTCTGCGTCAGGTCATGGGCCTGTATCTACGCCCCGTCACCCTGGAGCTCGGCCTGGGGCGTGAACCGTTCTCCAACGCGATGGCCTTCTCCAACCTGATCAACGGCGTGGGCGCGATCCTGGCCGGTGCGATCGCCGACCGCTACGGCGCCGGTCGCCTGGTCGCCGGAGCGACGCTGTTCACCGTCGGCGGGCTGCTGATGATGTACGCGGCGCAGGACAGCACCGACCTGCTGATCAGCGGCCTGCTGCTGGGCATCGGCATCACCGGCACCGGCATCAACGGCCTGGTCGGCGTGGTCGGGCGCGCCGCCCCGCCCGAGCGGCGGACCGCGGCCATCGCGTCCATCGGCATGGCCAGCGGCATCGGCGGCTTCCTGGCCTTCCCCTATGCCCATGCGTTGATGGAGCTGCTCGGCTGGCAGGTCAGCCTGCTGGTGCTGGCCTGCACCGCGCTGGCGATGATCCCGCTGGCCATCCCCCTGGCCGGCCGCCCGCCAGGCCAGGCGAGCGCTGTGGCGCACCGGCAGACCCTGGGCGAGGCCTTCAACGAGGCGTTCGCCACCCCCAGCTTCTGGCTGCTGACCACCGGGTTCTTCGTCTGCGGCTTCCATGTCAGCTTCTACTCGGTGCACCTGCCCGCCTATGTGCAGGACCAGGGCCTGAGCGCATGGGTCGGCGTGTGGGCGCTGATGGCGGTGGGGATCGCCAACATCATCGGCACCTGGCTGGCCGGGCAGTCGGCGCGGTTCATGCCCAAGCGGGTGACCCTGACCTGCATCTACCTGGCGCGCGCGGTGCTGTTCGTGGCGATCATCTACCTGCCGGCCACGCCGGTGACGGTGATCGGGATCTCGGCGCTGTTGGGCGTGTTCTGGCTGTCGACGGTGCCGCTGACCAGCGGCATGGTGGCGACGTTCTTCGGCACGGGATGGATGTCGATGCTGTTCGGGTTCGTGTTCCTCTCGCACCAGATCGGATCATTCCTGGGGCTGTGGGCGGCCGGGCGGCTGTATGACATGACCCATTCCTACGACGCCATGTGGTGGATCTCGGCCGCGCTCGGCCTGGTCTCGGCCCTGCTGAACTGGCCGATCCGGGAACGCCCGGTGCCGCGCGTGCTGGCCGAGCAGGCGGCGTGATGCCACGGATCGTCCGGCTTGGCGTGTGGACAGGGCTCGGGGTGCTGCTGGTGGGCGGCACCGCGGCCTGGATCGTGCGTGGGCCGGCGATCCTGCTGGACCTGGCGGCGGGGGCGTCGCGGATGCTGTGCCTGTGACGTCCGAAATGGTATTGCGAATCATTCGCAATTAAGGCTACAACACGCTTCGGCAGACGGAGCGAGGCGATGGTCATTCACCGGTCCCTGGGCGTGGCGTCCCTGGTCGCCCTGATGGCGGCCCATCGGCAGGCGGCGGAGGACGCCGCGGCCGATGCCGAGCGGCTGACGCCGCGATCATGGTATGACGAGACGATCCCGGACCCGCTGGTCCAGGCGTGGCAGGACCAGCTTCGCCGTTTGGACTAAAGCATGATCACGCTGGGCGGGATCGTGGCAGCGGGTGAATCATGCGATCAGACAACGACATAGCGCGCGCTGACCGGTTACGGTCAGCCGGAAGGCGCACTTAGAGCATGATCACGCTGAGCGGAATCGTGGCAGCGTGTGAATCATGCGATCAAACAATAAGATAGCGCGCGCTGACCGGTTACGGTCAGCCGGAAGGCGCGCTAGGCTTTCTCGGGCACGATGCCGGCCGGCAGGCCCTCGATATGGGCGCAGATGTCGCGCGGGCGGGTCAGCCAGATGCGGTCGCGGTGCTTCAGGATATGCTCCATCGCGCGGCGGAACTGGCGCATCCGGTACGGCCGCCCGACCGAGAACGGGTGCAGCGAGATCGGGCACACCAGCGGCTGGCCGGCCGATTGTTCCAGCATCTCGTCGAACTGATCGACGATCATGTCGGCGAAGTCCTCGGACGAGTAGCGGAACCACACCAGCGCGCGGTTGTCGTTCACCTCGACCGGATAGGGCATGGACAGGATGCGGCCCTTGCGGGTCTTCAGCCATACCGGCTGATCGTCCATCGTCCAGTCCATCACATAGCGATACCCGGCCTCCTGCAGCAGGTCCATCGTGACGTCCGAGTTCGACAGCCACGGGCTCATCCAGCCGACCGGCGGGGCACCTTCGTGGCGGCGGATCGCGGCGGTCGCCGTCTCGATCATCGCCCGCTCGTCTGCCTCGCCCAGATGCCCCTGCTCGTCCGAGTTCGTCACCCCGTGGCCCAGGATCTCGTCGCCGCGGGTGCGCAGGCGCGCGGCGATGTCCGGTGCCTCGTCATAGATCGCGGTGTTCATCTGCGCCTCGGCCGGGATGCCCAGCTGGTCGAACATGTCGAACAGCCGCCAGATGCCGACGCGGTTGCCGTAGTCGCGCCAGGAATAGACCGACGCGCTCAGCGCCTGGTCGGGCGGGGCGATGGCCGATCCCTTGCCCGCGCCGAAGCCGAACGCCTCGATGTTCAGCGCGACATAGACGGCCAGGCGCTTGCCGCCGGGCCAGGAATAGTCGGGGCGGGCGGTGATGTTGGAATAATCGTAACGACCGTGGTTCGGCAGCATGGCGTGTCCTCAGTTGACGTCGATCACCGTGCCCATCACCTCGGCGATGGAGCGGTTCAGCACCAGGTCGGCCACGCCGTCCAGGCCGGTGGGATCGCGGTTGACGATCACCAGCCGCGACCCGTTGCGCTTGGCCAGTTCGGGGAAGCCGGCGGCGGGATAGACGACCAGCGACGATCCGATCGCGATGAACAGATCCGCCCGCAGCGTTTCCCGTTCCGCGCGCCGCATGGCATCGACCGGCATCGACTGGCCGAACGAGATGGTGGCCGACTTCACCCATCCGCCACAGGCGCAGTGCGGAACGATATTGTCCTTCTCGAAATCGACGCGCAGGTCCTCGATCTCGTAGCGCTGGGCGCATTCCAGGCAATGGGCATAGGTGGTGTTGCCGTGCAGCTCGATCACCTTGTCGTCGGGGATGCCGCTGTCCTGGTGCAGCCCGTCGATGTTCTGGGTGATGACGCAGCTTGCCTTGCCGGTGCGGATCAGTTCCGCGCAGGCGCGATGCCCGCGGTTGGGCGTGGCCTGGCGCAGGATCGGTTCCATGTCGAAGCGGCGCTTCCAGGTTTCCCGGCGCGCGGCGTCCGAGCGCATGAAGTCCGAGAAATCGATCGGCTTCATCTTCGTCCAGGTGCCGCCGGGGCTGCGGAAATCCGGAATGCCGGAATCCGTTCTGATCCCCGCCCCCGTGAACAGCACGATCCGCTCGGCGCGGTCGACCATGCGGCGGAAGTCGCTCAGTTCGCTGTCGAGTTGCATCGATCCTCTCCCCCGGCCGAGGCCATGGCACCGGTCGGGGGATTGTTGTGCGGGGTGGGGACGGGCGCAAGCCGGGGGCGGCCGGCCCGCGGCGATCGTTACGGTCAGAACGGTTCGGGGTAGTGCCCGGCGTAGAAGCTGATCGGCGGCTTGGCGTCGGGGTCGGTGACGATGTCCAGCAGCGCCGGCGCGCCCGAGGCGAAGGCCCTGTCCAGGGCGGGGCCCACATCCTCGCCACGCTCGACGCGGATGCCCTGCACGCCGCAGGCCCGCGCGATGGCGGCATGGTCGACCGCGGTGAAGTCCACGGCGTCGGTGTGCTCGCCGAACGTCACGTCCTCGGCATGTTTCTGGTATCCCAGGATACCATTGTTCAGCACCATCACCGTGATCGGCAGCTTCAGCCGTCGCAGCGTCTCCAGCTCGGCCCAGCTATGGCCGAAGCCGCCGTCGCCGCACAGGCACACCACGCGCCGGTCGGGGGCGGCGAACTGCGCGCCAATCGCCATCGGCACGCCCCAGCCCAGCCCGGCGATGCCGCGTGGCGTCAGGAAGCGCTGCCCCGCCTTGCGCGCCGTCAGCCCGCCATTGATCCAGATCGAGGCATAGGACGCATCCGCCACCGCGATGTCGCGGTCTGTCATGCGCTTGTCGAGTTCGGCCATCACGCGTTCCGGGCGCACCGGCCCGCCATCGCGCACCCGGATATCGGCCACCACCGAGAGCCAGTCCTTGACGGCGGCGGCGATCTCGGCCTCGACGGCCGGGCGGGCGGCCTTGCGGGTGGACAGGTCGTGCCCGAGCATCGCCTGGCGCAGCGCGGCCAGCGTCAGCCTGGCGTCGCCCAGCAGGCGATGGGCTTCATAGTTGCGCCCGATCTCCATCGGATCGACGTCCAGGTGGATGAACTTCGTATCGCGTGAAAACAGTTTCCAGCTGTCGGTGCCGTTCTGGTTGGTGCGGTTGCCCACCAGCATGACCACGTCGGCCCGGTCGATCATGCCGCGCATCGCAAAGGTGCGGGCGCCGCGCCCCATCACGTAGCCGACGATCCCCAGCGTCAGCGGATGCGATTCGTCGACCACGCCCTTGCCCATCATCGTGGTGGCGACGGGCAGATGCGCATCCTGCTGCAGCGCCGCCAACTCGGCGCTGGCATCCGACAGATGCACCCCGCCGCCGGCGACGATCAGCGGATTGCGCGCATGGGCCAGCATCTCGGCTGCCTTGACCAGGGATGCCGGGTCGGGCAGCACGCGGTCCAGCGGGTAGAACCCCAGACGAGCGGTGCGGGGCGATGGGGGCGGGGCGTCCTCGATCAGCAGGTCGGCGGGCACCAGGATCACCGCCGGGCCAGGCCGGCCCGACCCGGCGGCGGTGAAGGCCATGTCGACATAATCTTCCAGCCGGTCCGCGCGGTCGATGCGGCGCACCCATTTCGCCACCGGGGCGAACATGTTCAGGTGGTCCATCTCCTGGAACGCGTTCCGGTCGGTGGTTGCGCGTGTGACTTCCTGCACCAGCGCAACGACCGGGATGGACGCCTTCAGGCACTCGGCCAGCGGCGCGACCAGCAATGTCGCGGCCGGGCCGTTCTGCGCGGTGACGACGCCGACGCGCCCGGAGATGCGGGCATAGCCGTCGGCCATCGCCCCGCCGGCGTTTTCCTGCCGATAGGCCGCCTGGCGGATCCCCGCATTCGGCGCGGCCAGGTGGAAGGCCGAGGGCAGGCTCTGCCCGAAAGTGACGGTGACGCCATGGCGGGCGAAGGCCTCGGCCAGGCGAAGTGCGACATTGGCGTTCGTGGGCATGGACGTCTCCTTGCTGTCGCCGGTTTAGGCGCCCTGCATCGGAAAGGAAACAGGCTTGCCGGCGTGGCGGGCGCCGCCGCGCCAGAGCATGATCCCGCTGAGCGGAACCGTGGCAGCGGGTGAATCATGCGATCA
>CAYZKM010000233.1:0-7409 GCA_964478525.1 uncultured Bifidobacterium sp. | reverse complement strand
CTCGGGCGGGCAGCGCCAGCGCATCGGCATCGCCCGCGCCCTGGCGCTGAACCCGTCACTGATCGTGGCGGATGAACCGGTCTCGGCGCTGGATGTGTCGGTGCAGGCGCAGATCGTGAACCTGATGCTGGACCTGCAGGACCGGCTGGGCCTCGCGTTCCTGTTCGTCGCGCATGATCTGTCGGTGGTGAAGCATGTCAGCCATCGCGTGGCGGTGATGTATGTCGGGCGGATCGTCGAGATCGCGCCGACCACCGCGCTGTTCGCCACGCCGCGCCACCCGTATACCGAGGCGCTGCTGTCCGCCGTCCCCGTGCCCGATCCGCGCCGGCGGGCGCAGCGTATCGTGCTGGAGGGCGATGTCGCGGACCCGTCGGACCCGCCGCCGGGCTGCCATTTCCACCCGCGCTGCCGCTATGCGACCGATCGCTGCCGGACCGAGACACCGCCCTTGCAGGAAATCGCGCCCGGCCACGCCGTGCGCTGCCTGCACGCGCATGACCTGACACTGCGCGGCGTCTCCGCCGGGTAGCGCGCCGTGACGACCGCCCGCGCGTCCCCGGCCGACCGCCCGCCCCTACCGATCAAACGAGATCACGATCGCATCGCCGCCCAGCGACAGCATCAGCCCCGTCCGCTTGGCCCGCAGCTTCATGATCACGCCGGCCTCGTTCTGCAGCCACATCTCGCCGCGGCTGGTGGTGCCGATCGCGAACCCGTAGCGCCCCTGCGCATAGGCCCCGGCGAACGCCTCGACATTCGGCAGGCGATAGACCTCGCCCTCGGCTTCCAGGGTGGATGCGCCGATGCCGCCCACGCCCAGCCCGCCGACCGTGAACGGATAGCGGCGGCCGCGGAAGAACAGCGTCCCCGTCCCGCCGCCGGCGCTGCCGATATAGGCGACCTGCACCTGCTCCATTTCGACCGTCGCATCGGGCGACAGCCCGGCGATGGCCTCGGGGCCGACCTTCACCGACCCCGCACAGGCCGACAGGCCCACCACCAGCAGTGCCGCCATCGCCGCGCGCCGCAGAATCATCATGCTCATGCCTCCGTCCCCCGTTCCCGATGTCCTGGCGCAGTCTTGAAGCAGTGGCCGGCGCATGAAAACCCCACGCATCGCACTGTCCTTTCTCCCGCGCGCCGCACCCGGCACAATGGCGGGATGGGAATCGCCAGCACCGGGCCCCGGGCCCCGTCTTCATGCCCGCTTTCATGAAAGCCGCCATCGTCGGCATCGCCGGGCCGCGCCTGCTGGCCGAGGAAGCCGCCCTGTTCCGCGCCCACCGCCCGGCCGGGGTGATCCTGTTCGCGCGCAACGTGCAGCACCCCGCGCAAGTGCGGGACCTGGTGGCCGATCTGCGCGCGGTGCTGCCCGCGGGGGCGGTGCTGATGGTGGACCAGGAGGGCGGGCGGGTCGCGCGCCTGCGCCCGCCGCACTGGCGCGCCCATCCCCCGGCCGCCGCGATCGGGCGGCTGTTCGGCGCCGACCGCAGGGCCGGGCTGCGCGCGGCCTGGCTGACCGGGGCGGTGATCGGGCTGGATTGCTCGGCGGCCGGCTTCGACACGGTGGCCGCGCCGGTCCTGGACCTGTCGGTCCCCGGCGCGCATGACGTAATCGGCGACCGCGCCTATGCAGAGGCGCCGGCGATCATCGCGCGCCTGGCCGGGGCGGTGGCGCAGGGGCTGATGGCCGGCGGCGTCCAGCCCGTGGGCAAGCACGCGCCGGGCCATGGGCGGGCGCGGGTGGACAGCCATCTGGACCTGCCGACGGTGACGGCGAACGACCTGGACGCCGACCTTCTGCCGTTCGCGCTGAATGCGAGTCTGCCCTGGCTTATGACCGCGCATATCGTTTATCCAGCATACGACCCCATATGGCCGGCGACGCTGTCGCGGTCGGTGATCACGGGGATCATCCGCGGGCGCATGGGCTTCAGAGGGGTTTTGGTGACGGACGATCTGGCCATGAAGGCGCTGCGGGGCGCGCCGGCTGACCTTGCGCGCCAGGCGCTGGCCGCCGGCTGCGATATCGGGCTGTACTGCGCCGGCAGCCTGGCGGAAACCGCGGCATTGCTGGCCGCCGTTCCGGCCCTGACCGCCGCGGCCGAGGCGCGGCTGGCCACCGCGCGGGCCGCGGTGGCGCAGCGGCGGATGGTGCTGGACGCGGCGGCGCTGGCCGAGCAGCGGGACCGGCTGCTGGTATGAACAACATGCTGTTCCACCTGGCGCTGGCGGTCGTTCCGGTCGTCTTCGCCATCACCCTGCACGAGGCCGCGCACGGCTATGCCGCCTGGGCGCTGGGCGACACCACGGCCCGCGAGCAGGGGCGGCTGTCGCTGAACCCGCTGCGCCATGTCGACCGCGTCGGCACCATCATCCTGCCGGGCATCCTGCTGGTCACGCAGCTGCTGCTGCCGCCGCACCGGATCTCGTTCATGTTCGGCTGGGCCAAGCCGGTGCCGGTGGCGGCGTGGAAATTCCGCGACCCGCGCCGCGGCATGGCCATCGTGGCGGTGGCCGGTCCGGCGATGAACTTCTTCCTGGCCTGGCTGGCCGCGCTGGTCATGCCCGCACAGGTCATCGCCGGGTCCTGGGATGCGATCGTGGCGCAGTTCCTGATCTATTTCATGCTGTCGAACCTGGTGCTGGGGCTGTTCAACCTGCTGCCGATCCCGCCGCTGGATGGCGGGCGCATCGCCGTCGGCCTGCTGCCGCAGGACATGGCGCAGGCCTGGGCTCGTCTGGAACGGGCCGGCATCTTCATCGTGCTGGCCGTGGTGTTCCTGTTGCCGCAGCTGATCGGCTGGAACCCGGTCGAGGAGGTGCTGGACGTGATCCTGCCCTGGGCGTTCCGCACCCTGTTCTGGCTGGCCGGCCATGATGTCGGTGGGATGGATGGCCGGGTCTTCTGACACGGCACCCGCGCCCGCCGGCCCCCCGCCTGCCGGCCCCGCGCCCGCCGGCCCTGGGATCGCCGGCGACAGGCCCGGTGACACGGCGACGCCGCCCGAGGCGCCCATCGACAGCCTGCCGCTGCGGCTGGACGGGTTCGAGGGGCCGCTCGACCTGCTGCTGGAACTCGCCCGCGGCCAGAAGGTCGATCTGGCGAAGATCTCGATCCTGGCGCTGGTCGAGCAATACCTGGCGGTGATCGAGGGCGCCCGCCGGGTGCGGCTGGAACTGGCCGCCGACTGGCTGGTGATGGCGGCCTGGCTCACCTGGCTGAAATCCCGCCTGCTGGTGCCCACCGCCGAGGACGACCTGGAAGCGGTGGAGGACGCCACCGACGCGCTGACCATGCGCCTGCGCGACCTGGAGCGTGTGCGCATCGTCGCGGTATGGCTGTCGAACCGGCCCTATCTGGGCCAGGACGTCTTCCCCCGCGGCGCGCCCGAGGATCACACCCACATCGACCGGTCGCGCCTGACGGTCGACCAGGCATCGATGGTGCGGGCCTATCTGGCGGCGATCCGGCGCGGCACCAGGGCGACGCCCTATGTGCCGCGGGCGCTGACGCTGTGGACCGTGCAGGACGCGCTGAAGCGGCTGGCCTCGCTGGTGGCGAGCCTGCCGGACTGGGCCAGCCTGGAACACTTCCTGCCCGCGCATCTGAACGGGCCGATGGAACGCCGCGCGGCGTGGACGAGCACGCTGCTGGCGGGGTTGGAGATGGCGCGGGACGGGATGCTGCACCTGCGCCAGGATGAGCAGTTCGGGCCGATTTCGGTGCATCGCGGCGAGCCGCGTGGAGATGATCGCGGGGAACTGCGTGGGACCGACGTCGGGGAGCCGCGTGGAGATGATCGCGGGGAACCGCGTGGGATCGACGTCGGGGAGCCGCGTGGGACCGATCGCGGGGAACTGCGTGGGACCGATCGCGGGAAGCCGCGTGGAACTGAAGGCGAACACCCCGGCGGGACCGCGGCCGAGCAGCCGGGGGACGGAACCCTATGAGCGAGCACAGCGAGACCCCCACCAGCCCCGGCCAGCCGGAAACCCCGGCCGGACCGCCGGCGCCCGTGACCATCCGCGCCCCGGCGGACTCCGACCTGCGCCTGGCCGAGGCGATGGTGTTCTCCGCCGCCTCCCCGGTCCCCACCCGGGCGCTGGCGCGCATCCTGCCCGACGATGTCGACCCCGAGGCCGTGGTCGCGGCACTGCGTGCCCGCTATGCCGGGCGTGGCGTGGAATTGGTGGATGCCGGCGGCGGGCTGATGTTCCGCACCGCGCCCGACCTCGCCCCGGCGCTGCGCAAGGTGATTTCCGTCCCCCGCCGGTTGACCCGCGTGGCGATGGAGACGCTGGCCATCATCGCCTATCACCAGCCCGCCACCCGCGCCGATGTGGAACATCTGCGCGGCACCAGCCTGTCGCAGCAGACCCTGGATTCCCTGCTGGAAGCCCGGCTGATCGCCCCGGCCGGGCGCAAGGACGCGCCGGGCCGCCCGACGCTGTGGGTGACCACCGCCGAATTCCTGACCGCGTTCGGCCTGCCCGACATCCGCTCGCTGCCCCGCCGGGAAGACCTGTTCGTCGAGCCGCCCCGCCCCGCGCCCGGGCAGGCGGCATCGGGGGACACGGCGAACGGGCCGGAAGACCCGGTTGGCGCGGGCGGCGAACCGGACGATGATAGCGATCCGGTTCCCCCCGCGCCGGCTTCCTGCTAGCAAGCCGGCGCCGGAGGCTGACACGCACCCATGTTCGATTTTGCCTGGTCCCAGATCGCCCTGATCGGAGTCGTCGCGTTGATCGCGATCGGCCCCAAGGATCTGCCTGTCGCGATCCGCGCCGTCACCGGCGCGATCAAGAAGGCGCGCAAGATGGCCGCCGAGTTCCAGACCCATGTCGACGAGATGGTGAAGGAGGCCAACCTGCAGGAAGTGCGCGACTCGCTGAACGAGGTGCGCAATTTCGACATCAAGTCGACCATCGAGAAGGCGATCGATCCGGACAACACGATCCGCGACACGTTCGCCTCGAACCCGCTGGAACCGGCCCCTCCCGTCACCGGTGCCGATTTCGCCACACCGACCGCCGGAGAGGCCGCGGCCGATGCGGTGACCGGACCGGTGGGCGAACCCGGGGCCGCAGCCACGGCGGAACCGCCCCGCGCGCCCGCCTTCATCCCGCCCGGCATGGTCCCACCGCCGGAACCGGCACTGCTCGCCGAACCCGAGGCGCCGGCGTTCATCCCGCCCGAGATCGCGTCCAACCCGCCGCCGCGCCCCAACGCCTGACCCAGCCAGCCCCCTAACCGGACATAGACCCGCCCGTGGCCAAACCCGACGAAGAAGACGTGATCGACGACAAGCCGATGCCGCTGCTGGAGCATCTGATCGAGCTGCGCACGCGGCTGATCTGGTCGATGGTGGCGTTCCTGATCTGCTTCGCCGGCGCGTACTACTTCGCCGACCAGATCTACTCGTTCCTGGCCCGCCCCCTGGCGGAAATCCTGCGCAAGCAGGGCCATGGCGATCCCCGCCTGATCTACACGCAGCTGTATGAGGCGTTCTTCACCCGCATCAAGGTCGCCTTCTTCGGCGGCGCCTTCGTCGCCTTCCCGGTGATCGCCACGCAGATCTGGCTGTTCGTCGCCCCCGGCCTGTACCGGTCGGAAAAACGCGCCCTCGCGCCGTTCCTGATGGCCACCCCGGTGCTGTTCGTGGCCGGCGCGGCGCTGGCGTACTACTTCGTCTTCCCCTTCGCCTGGGAATTCTTCGCCAGCTTCCAGTCCGACACCGGCGGCGGCGGCATCCCGATCGAGCTGCTGCCGCGCGTCGGCGAATATCTCGACCTGGTGATGAAGCTGATCTTCGCCTTCGGCATCACCTTCCAGCTTCCCGTGCTGCTGACGCTGCTGGCCAAGGTCGGGATCGTGTCGTCCGCCGCCCTGAAGCGGTTCCGCCGCTATGCCTATGTCGGCATGTTCGTGATCGCCGCGATCCTGGCCCCGCCCGATGTGATCACCCAGATCGGCCTCGCGGTGCCATTGATCGCGCTGTACGAAATCTCGATCGTGTCGGCCAAATTCGTCGAACCGAAACCGGTGGAGCCCGATACCGATGCATGACATTCGCGCCATCCGCAGTGACGCCGCCGCCTTCGATGCGGGCCTGGTCCGGCGCGGCATGTCGCCGGCATCGTCGGATATCCTGGCCCGCGATGCCGACCGCCGCGCCGCGCAGACCGCCCTGCAGGACAGGCAGGCGCGGCGCAACGCGCTGGCCCGCGAGATCGGACAGGGCAAGCGCACCGGCGCCGACACGGCGGCGCAGGAGGCCGAGGCCACCGCCCTGCGCGGCGAGATGGAGGGGCTGGAGAAGCGCGCCGGCGAACTGGACGCCGCGATCAAGGCCATCCTGGAATCGCTGCCCAACATCCTGGACTCGGAAGTACCCGACGGGCCGGACGAATCCGCCAACCTGGTACTGTCGCAGGCTGGCGAACCGCGCGACCTCGGCTTCCAGCCCAAGCAGCATTTCGAGCTTGGCGAGGCGCTGGGCATGATGGACTTCGCCACCGCCGCCAAGCTCGCCGGCGCCCGCTTCACCATCCTGCGCGGCCCGCTCGCCCGGCTGGAACGCGCGCTCGGGCAGTTCATGCTGGACCTGCACACCGGCCCGCACGGCTATACCGAGACCGTAGTGCCGTCGCTGGTCAACGACGCCACTGTCTATGGCACCACGCAACTGCCGAAATTCGCCGAGGACCTGTTCCGCACCACCGACGGGCGCTGGCTGATCCCCACCGCCGAGGTGCCGCTGACCAACACCGTGGCCGGCGAGATCCTGACCGAAAAGCAGCTGCCGATCCGCATCACCGCGCTGACCGACTGCTACCGCTCCGAGGCCGGGTCCGCCGGGCGCGATACCCGCGGGATGCTGCGCCAGCATCAGTTCCGCAAGGTGGAGATGGTCTCGATCGCCCATCCCGACCACTCCGCCGACGAGCTCGACCGCATGACACGCTGCGCCGAGACCGTCCTCGGCATGCTCGGCCTGCCCTACCGCCGCGTGCTGCTGTCGTCGGGCGATACCGGGTTCGCATCGGCCCGTACCCACGACCTGGAGGTCTGGCTGCCGGGCCAGCAGGCGTGGCGGGAAATCTCCTCGTGCTCCAACTGCCGCGACTTCCAGGCCCGGCGCATGAACGCGCGGTTCCGCAGCGGGCCGGATGGCAAGACCCTGGGCTTCGTCCACACGCTGAACGGGTCGGGCGTGGCGGTGGGACGCGCGCATGAACCGGGTTGCGCCTCGCTCCCCTGTAACCTTTTGCCTTAGCGCGCCGACTTCCGGGATGCTCGGCCCCCTGGACCATCGGACATGCAAACCGACGACCTGATTTCTCTGTTGAGTGCGAGCAACCAGCCTGTCGATACCGGATGGCTGCGTCGCGCCACCTGGCTG
>CAYZKM010000232.1:0-7427 GCA_964478525.1 uncultured Bifidobacterium sp. | reverse complement strand
GGGCTATCAGCACGAAGCGCTGGATATTCGCGATCGCGACCGCCTGCTGGGCTATGTGCGCGACCCGGCCGAGCGAGCGGCGTTCCGCGCGATGGTGTGGGACAACAGCGCGGTGTGGATCAGCAACGAACACCCGCAGGTCTACCCCGAGATCGCAGCGGCGGCCCGCCGCCCCGGACCGCCAGGCAGTTTCCTGCTGGCGGTGAACGGGGTGCCGGTCGCCTGGACCGACCCCCACGGGGCCTGGATCGACTGGCTCGGCGTCGACTGACCGCGCCCGGTCAGTCGACGGTCGCGCGGGACACCTGGTTCTTGCGATCCCAGAAGATGGTGACCCGGCTGATGCTGCACAGGTTCAGATCACCCCAGGTCGCCTTGTCGCCGTCGGTATAGACGACCATCAGGTCCCATTGGCATTCGGATTCACGGCGGCCGAAGCTGATGTTGACCGTTTCGCCATCGTCCAGCGTGTCGCGACCCAGAATGTCGCTGCCCCAGGACTTGTTGCCCGTGGATGACACGAACACGCTTTTGATTTCGTACCCGGTCTTGTTGACCAGCTTGAAATCCTGGTCGGCCGCAAACGCCGACGACACCGTCATCAGGGTTGCGAAGGCGGCAGCGGTAATGGTTTTCGCGAACATTGTACCCCCAAACATTAAGGAGGTTTAATGATACGACCTCCATCACCGTTTTGCGAGCACAGAACGCATCAGGTCGTTGCATTACCCGATGCCGACATTGTCCAGAAGACGAACCGTTCCCAGCCGCGCCGTGGTGATCAGCCGAGCGTGCTTCGTTGCCAGGTCGACCGGTGCCAGGGTCGGGCCGTCGACCAGGGCGAAATAGTCGACGATGAAACCAAATCCCGCCAGGTGCGCGCGCGCCTCGGCCAGCCTCGGTTCGGCGGCGCGGCCGTCGGCCAGCGCGGCTGCGGTGGCACGCAGGGTTTCGGACAGGCGCGGCGCCACCGCGCGCTGTTCGGCTGACAGGAACCGGTTGCGCGACGACAGCGCCAGGCCGTCGGGTTCGCGCACCGTCTCGACGCCGACGATCTCCAGCGCCAGCAGCAGATCGGCGACCATCCGCCGGATCACCTGCAGCTGCTGCCAGTCCTTTTCCCCGAAATAGGCACGGTCGGGGCGCACCTGCCCGAACAGCTTGGCGCACACCGTGGCAACCCCGCGGAAATGGCCGGGCCGGGCATCACCTTCCCAGCGCAGGGCCGGGCCGTCCAGGCTGATCGTGGTCACCGCGTCCGGCGGATACATCGTCGCGACATCCGGCAGCCAGGCCAGGTCGCAGCCGCACGCCTGCAGCGCCGCGAGGTCGCCGGCCTCGTCGCGCGGATAGCGCGACAGGTCCTCGGTCGCGCTGAACTGCAACGGGTTGACGAAAATCGAGGCCACGGTCGCGGCACCCGAGGCGACGGCGCGCCGGACCAGGGTCTTGTGACCCTCGTGCAGCGCGCCCATCGTCGGAACCAGGGCAAGCGCGCCGCGCTCGGCGCGCAAGGCAGCGCAGGCGGCACGCAGATCGGACAGGGTGCGGGCGGTCTTCATGGGCGGCAACTTGGTGCATGGCGCGTGGCGGGGCAACATGCCCCGGCCGATGGGCAGATCAGCTTGAACGGGGGTACGCAATGAAACTGGCGGGGCAGGTGGCACTGATCACGGGCGGGTCGCGGGGGATCGGGCGGGCGACGGCGCTGTACTTCGCGCGGGAAGGCGCCGATATCGCGTTCTGCCATCTGGACGACGATGCCAGGGCCGAGGAGACGGCACGCGAGATCCGCGCGCTGGGGCGCCACGCGATGCACAATTCGGTCGATGTCGCCGACATCGGCGCCACCCGCGCGTTCGCGGAACGCGTGGCCGGCGTGCTGGGGCCGGTCGATATCCTGTTCAACAACGCGGGCATGAACATCCGCAAGCCGTTCGAGGCCTATACCGAGGACGAGTTCGACCGGATCATCGCGGTGCACCTGAAGGGCATGTTCTTCATGGCACAGGCCGTCTATCCGGCGATGGTCGCACGCGGGAAGGGCTGCATCATCAACGTCGCCTCGCAGCGCGGGCTGAAGGGGGCGGTGAACTCGGCGCCCTATTCGGCGGCCAAGGCGGCGATCATGGGCATGACTCGCGCCTTGGCGTGGGAAGCGACGCCGAAGGGCGTGCGGGTGAATGCCATCGCGCCGGGACCGATCGATACCGACCTGACCGCGACGATGGCCCCGGCGGACCGGCAGGCATTCATCGATGCCCTGCCGGCGGGCCGGTTCGGCCGCCCCGAGGAGATCGCCGCCACCGCCCTGCTGCTGGCCGGACCGGATGGCGGGTTCTATGTCGGGGCCACATTATCCCCCAACGGCGGTGACGTGATGTATTGACACCTGTCAATCAACACCGCTCGGCTTCAACAAACGACAGGAGGAAACAGATGCAACCAGGCAAGCGGCTTGTCGGCAAGGTGGCGATCGTCAGCGGCGGTGCATCCGGCATCGGCGCCGAAACCGCCCGCACCTTCGCCCTGCATGGCGCGGCGGTGGTGCTGTGCGACGTGCAGGACGAACTCGGGCAGTCCGTTGCACAGGACATCACCGGCAATGGCGGGGTGGCGGAATACCGCTCGCTGGACGTCACGAACGAGGAACAGTGGATCGCCATCGTTGCCGACGCCGAGAAGAAGTACGGCAAGGTGAACGTGCTGGGCAACATCGCCGGCGTGTCCGGCCGCCCACCCGAGATGACGGTGCAGGCATCCGGGGTGATGACCGGGTTCGCGCTGACCGAAACCACGCTGCAGATGTGGAACCGCATCATGGACGTGAACTCCACGGGCGTATTCCTGGGCACCAAGTCGGTGATCCCCGCGATGCAGCGCGCCGGCGGCGGGTCGATCGTGAACATCTCCTCGATCTGCGGGATCGTCGGCTCGTTCGCCAACGCGGCGTACCACGCGTCGAAAGGCTCGGTGCGGATCTTCACCAAGGCGACCGCGATCCAGTACGCCAAGGACCAGATCCGCGCCAATTCGGTGCATCCCGGCTTTGTCGACACGCCGATGGCCCGGCCCGGCCTGCTGGGCAACGAAAGCGGCAAGGCGCGGATGGACGCGACGCCGCTGGGCCGGTTCGGCAAGCCCAGCGATATCGCGAACGGCTGCCTGTACCTGGCGTCGGACGAGGCGGCCTGGGTCACCGGCAGCGAGCTGGTGATCGATGGCGGCATGACCGCGAACTGACACCGGCGCGGGGCGTGCCTGGTGTCCCGGCCGGCCCCGTCGTGACGGCACCCGCCCTGTCCAATCGCCCTGTCCTGCGCTAATGCCGGGGGCATGGGCGAATCCGAACAGGGACAAGCGGCGGCGCGCGCGTGGATGCGTGCCCAGCAGCGGCAGGGCTGGCGTGGCGCCAGGCCGGTGCTGGCGCTGGGCTTTGCCGGCACGGTGCTGGCGGTGCTGCAGGCGCTGTGTGCCGCCACCGTTCTGGCCGGGCTGCTGACCGGCGCCACCGACGGGCTGTTGCGCCCGCTGGGCGGATTTGCCGTGCTGGCGGTGATCCGCGCCGGCCTTGCCTATGCCGCCGACCGTGCCAGCTTCGCCGCCGGTGCCGCCGCCCGCCGCCGCCTGCGCACCGACGTGCTGACCCGGCTGCTGGAAGCCGGCCCGGCCATGCTGCGCGCCCGCCACTCGGGTGACCTCGCCGCCATCGTGGTGGATCGGATCGAGGCTCTGGACGGCCTGTTCGCCCGCTGGCTGCCCGCCGCCATCCTGGCCGTCGCCGGTCCGCTGGTGGTGCTGGCCGGCGTGGCCTGCGCCGATCCGCTGGCCGCGCTTCTGCTGTTGGGCTGCGGCATCGCGGTGCCGTTGGGGATGGGGGCCGCCGGCATCGGCGCCGCGACCGCCGCACGCTCCCAGTTTCTCGCGCTGGCGCGGCTGCAGGCGCGGTTCCTCGACCGGGTGCGCGGCATCGCCACCATCGTGATGTACGGGCGCGCCGAGGACGAGGCCCGCGCGCTGGGCGCCGCGGCCGGTGAGCTGGCGTCGCGCACGATGAAGGTGCTGCGGGTGGCGTTCCTGTCATCCGCCGTGCTGGACCTGTCGGCCGCGGCCGCGCTGGTGATCCTGGCGCTGCGGTATGGCGAGGCGCTGATGGCCGGCACCCTGGCGCAGCCCGCCGGCGCGCTGTTCGTGCTGTTGCTGGTGCCGGAGTTCTTCGCCCCGCTGCGCGCCTTCGCCGCCACCTACCAGGACCGGCTGCATGCCACGGGCGCGGCCGAGGCGCTGGTGGACATCCCCCCGATGCCCGAGCCCGCCCCGCCCCGGCAGGTGCGCACGGTCGCCGCGCAGGGCGTGACCGTGGCGTTCGACGCCGTGCGCCTGACCTGGGATGCGTCCCGCGGGCCGGCGCTGGACGGGCTGACATTCCGCGTCCCCGCCAACGAGACCGTGATCCTGGCCGGCCCGTCCGGGGCGGGGAAGTCGTCGGTGATGGAAATCCTGCTGGGCTTCGTCCGCCCCGACAGCGGCCGCGTCACCATAAACGGCGCCGACATCACCGACCTCGTTCCGCAAGCCCTTGCTCGGCTGACCGCATGGATCGGACAGCGGCCGGTCCTGTTCGCCGGCACCATCCGGGAAAACATCCGTTTCGCCCGCCCCGAGGCGACCGACGACGAGGTCACCGCGGCGGCGCGTGCCGCCCGCGTCGACCGCTTTGCCGCCGATCTGCCGGCGGGGCTGGACACGCGCATCGGGGAAGGCGGGTTCGGCCTGTCGGGCGGGCAGGCGCAGCGGGTGGCGATCGCGCGGGCCTTCCTGAAGAACGCGCCGCTGCTGTTGCTGGACGAGCCGACGGCGCATCTGGACCCGGCGACCGAGGCCGAGGTGCTGGACAGCCTGCGCCGCCTGGCGCTGGGCCGCACCGTGATCCTGGCGAGCCACACCGCCGCCGCCCGCGCGTTCAGCGGCCGGCGGGTCGATATCCGCAACGGCCGCGTCGAAGCCGCGCGCGGCGTGGCCTAGGGGGTGGCGATGGAACAGCCCGCCCGCCCGTCGCTGCACCAGGATCTGGGCCGCATCATCGGCATCTGGCGCGGGCGGGCGGTGTGGCTGGGCGGCGGGATCGTGGTGTCGCTGCTGGCGCTGGCCGCCGGCGTCGGGCTGATGGCATCGGCCGGCGCGGCCATCGCCGCCGCCGTCGTCACCGGGGCCATCGTCGCGCCCGCCACGCTCCGGGGCCTGGGCGCGGGGCGCGTGGTGCTGCGCTATGCCGAGCGCCTGGTCACCCATGCGGCTACCTTCCGCGCCCTGGCTGATCTGCGGGTCTGGTTCTTCCGCCGCATCGCCGCCACCGCCGCGGGCGGGCTGGGGTTTCGCCAGGCCGGTGACCTGCTGGCGCGGCTGGTCGGCGATGTCGAGGCGCTGGACGGGCTGTACCTGCGCATCCTGGTGCCACTGGCCGGCGCCGCGCTGCTGTTTCCCGCCCTGGTCCTGCTGATCGGCGTGCCGGCACCGGCCCTGGCTGCCGTGGTCGGGGCGCTGTTCCTGCTGGCCGGTTTCGTCCTGCCCTGGATCGCCGCCCGTGCCACGCGCGCCGCCGGGGGCCGGCTGGCCTCGGCCGAGGCGGCGCTGCGCGTCGTGGCGCTGGACGCGCTGACCGGGCTGCGGGAAGTCCGTGCCTTCGGCGCCGAGGGCCGCATGCTGGCATCGATGCAGGCGCGCGAGGCCAGCCTGCTGGCGGCACAGCACAGCCTGGCCGGCCACACCGCCCTGGCCGGCGCCGCCGCCTTCCTGTGCGGGCAGGCCGCGGTGTTCGCGGTGCTGGTCGCGGCCGGGACCAACCCCGCCGGCGCCATTGCCGGCGCCTTCCTGGTGATCGCGGCGTTCGAGGCCGTGGGCGGGCTGCCGCGCGCCGGTGCCCTGGCCGGCCATGCCGCCGCCGCCGCGCGCCGCGTGCTGGAAGCCGCCGATGCCCCGGTGCCGGTGCCCGATCCCGCGCTGCCGGCCGTTCTGCCCACGGGCCATACGCTGCGCTTCGACGGTATCCATTTCCGCTGGTCAGACGACCGGTCCGAAGTGTTCGACGGCCTCGATCTGGACGTGCCGGCCGGCCACCGTATTGCCCTGCTGGGCCCCTCGGGGGCCGGCAAGTCCACGCTGGCGGCCCTGGCGCTGAAGGTCGCCGCCCCCGCCGCCGGGCGCATCACCCTGGGCGGTGCCGACATCGCCACCCTGACGGCGGATGCCGTGCGGTCCCGCATCGGCTGGCTCAGCCAGGCCACCCATCTGTTCGACGACACCATCCGCGCCAACCTGCATCTGGCCAGGCCCGATGCCGACGACGGCGCGCTGTGGGCGGTGCTGGATGCGGCCCAGATCGGCGATGTGGTGCGCGCGCTGCCCGACGGGCTGGACACCTGGGTGGGCGAGGGGGGCGCGCGGTTCTCGGGCGGGCAGGCCCGCCGGCTGGCCCTGGCCCGCGCGCTGCTGTCGTCGGCGCCGATCCTGATCCTGGACGAGCCCTGCGCCGGGCTGGACGCGGACACCGAGCGTGCCTTCCTGACCACGCTCAACCAGGTCGCGGAGTCGCGCAGCGTCGTGCTGATCGCGCACCGCCTGACCGGGGTGGAACGGCTGGACCGCATCTATCGGCTGTCGGGCGGCAAGGCCGTGGCCGCCGCGGGATAGCATCGCCGGTCCTTTCGAATTGCCCTATCGCGCGCGACGTCCATGGCATAAGCGGGCGCCGGGCTGTAGTCTCGCGGCCACCAATCGAGGGGAATCCGGAATGCGTCGCATCGCGTTTCTGCTGTTGTTTCTTTGTGCCACGATTTCGGGCGCCCAGGCGGCCGATCCGCAGGGCCGCAAGTTCGTCATCTATTTCCAGGAATGGTCGGTCGCCATCGATTCCGAGGCGCAGAAGGTCATCAAGGAAGCCGCCGCGTTCGCGACCGAGAACCCGCGCTTTGCCGTCCGCGTGACCGGATTCGCCGACCCGACCGGCAGCCGCGCGTCCAACATCATGCTGTCCGAACTGCGCGCGCTGCGCGTGTCCGACTATCTGATGGAAGGCGGCCTGCCGAAGCTGCGCATCCAGCTGCGCGGCAAGGGACCGGTGGAGTTCGCGGTCAGCTCGCTGGAGAGCAGGCGCGTGGAGATCAACGTCAAGCCTCGGTAATCAGCGGCCGTGGGCCATGTCAGGGTCACCGACGACCCGGCCGCGGTGCTGCGTCAGGTCTTCGGTTTTCCCGGCTTCCGTGGCCAGCAGGCAAGCGCCGTCAGCCATGTCGTGGCTGGCGGCGACGCGCTTGTGCTGATGCCCACCGGCGGCGGCAAGAGCATCTGCTATCAGATCCCGGCGCTGTGCCGTCCCGGCACCGGGGTCATCGTCTCGCCCCTGATCGCGTTGATGGACGACCAGGTCG
>CAYZKM010000231.1:0-7429 GCA_964478525.1 uncultured Bifidobacterium sp. | reverse complement strand
GAAGCTTCTCGCCCGCGGCCGCCGCGGTGGCGATCCTGTCGGCGGCGGCGGCTTCGGCCGGTGTGGGGTCGATCTGCATTGCCGGCGCATTGTGCCGGGTCGGCCCCGGCGGCGGTAGGGGGTGGCTGCGCGTCATTGCCGCGCATGCGATGCCTGCCCTAGCCCCCTGCCCGGCTTCGCCGCTACAATTCTCACCCGCCGCCCAGCCAGCGGCACGACAGGGAGAGAGACGATGAATTGGTTCAGGTCCGCCGCGGTCGCCGCGACGTTCACGCTCGCCGCGCCGGCAGCCTATGCCGCGACGTGCGCGAACCCCAGGCAGATGGACGGGTTCAAGACCTGCGCCAACGTCGAGGCCGCGGAACAGGAAGGCGCGGTCACGCTGTATTCCCCCGATCCGGAAACCAACCAGGCCGTGTTGGCCAAGGCCTTCATGGACATGTTTCCCAAGATCAAGGTCACCTTCCTGCGCCTGCAGACCGGCGCGCTGTATGCCAAGCTGATGGCCGAACGGCAGGCGAACGTGTTCCAGCCGGACATCCTGACGCTGACGGACATGACCTTCACGCTGGACTTCCAGAAGCGGAACGGCTGGGCGAAATACGAATCGCCCGAGATCGTGCACTACACGGCGGACCACATGTCCAACCCGCCCGGGCAGTGGTTCTGGTGCGGCGTGATCGTGGCCGGCCTCGCCTATAACCCGACCACGGTGAAGCCCGAGGATGCGCCGAAAAGCTGGGCCGATGTGCTGAACCCGCGCTGGAAGGGCGTGATCAACGCCAAGGTGTCGAACTCGGGCCTGCAGCATCTGACGTACGAGATGCTGAAGCAGCATGTCAGCCCGACCTACTGGCAGAAATTCGCCGAGTTGCAGCCGCGCGCCTTCGATTCCTATGTCCAGCAGTTCGACCGCACGGTCAGCGGGCAGGACCAGGTGATCCACACGGCACAGTATTCGGGGTATCTGCAGTTCAAGGCCAAGGGCGCGCCGATCGCCTTCGTCAACCCGACCGAGGGCGTGACCGCCGCGCCGGTGCTGTCGGGCATGGTGGACAAGGCCCCACATCCTGAGGCCGCGAAGCTGTTCCTGGACTGGCTGATGGGCGCGCCCGGGCAGGCTGGCTATGTGAAGGGCATGGCGCTGTATTCGCTGCGCACCGATGTCGCCCCGCCGGCGGGTGGCGATCCGATCACGTCGTTCAAGCTGCTGTCGCCCACCGATTGGGATGCGTTCCTGAAGACGCACCGGGCGTTCGTCAGCGACTGGGACAAGATCGTCGGCATGCGTTGACCGTTTCCTTGCAGGAGGCCGTGCCATGACTACCGCCTCTCGTGTCTGCGTGGCCCTGGTGGCCACGCTTCTTCTGCCTTTCCTGGTTTCCGCAGCCCTGGCCTGCGACAATCCGCGCCAGATGAACGGGTTCAAGACCTGCGCGGATGTCGACGCCGCGCTTCGGGAAGGCGCGCTGGTTCATTACTCGCCTGATCCGGAAACCGCGCAGGCCGTCTACCTGGCCGATTTCCGCCAGATGTTCCCCGAGATCAAGACCACTTTCCTCCGCCTGCAGACCGGCGCCCTTTATGCCCGGCTGAGCGCCGAGCGGCAGGGCAGAAGCTATGTTCCGGACAGCCTGATCCTGACGGAGTATGCGTTTGCGCTGGATTTCCAGAAGCGCGGCGGATGGGCGCTGTACAAATCGCCGGAGCTGGCGGCGTACCAGCCGCACCAGAAAAGCAACCCCGAGGGGCTGTTCACCTGGGACAACGAGATCATCGCCGGCATCGCCTACAACCCGAACCTGGTCTCGGCGGCCGAGGCGCCGAAGTCCTGGAAGGACCTGCTGAACCCGGCCTGGGCGGGATCGATCAACACCAAGCTGTCGACATCGGGTTTGATGCACGAGGCGTGGTACACGCTGCGCACGATGTATGGACCCGAGTATTGGACGAAGTTCGCCGAACTGAAGCCGCGCGGTTTCGATTCCTACGTGCAGCAGTTCGATCGCACGGTGGGCGGGCAGGACAAGATCGTCGCGGTGGCGCAATACTCGGGCTATCTGCTGGCAAAGGCCAAGGGCGCGCCGATCGAGTTCGTGTCACCCACCGAGGGGATGGCGATCATTCCCGGCCTGATCGGCGTGGTGGACCAGGCGCCGCACCCGCAGGTCGCGCGGCTGTTCGTCGATTGGTATCTGGGGATACCGGGCCAGGTGTCGATGACGAAGACGGTGCAGAACTACTCCCCGCGAACGGACGTGCCGCCGCCGCCCGGCGGGCAGGCGAAGGAGAAGTTCAAGCTGATGGTGCCGGATGACTGGGACAAATTCATCAAGACGCACGGCGAGTTCGTGCGGGAATGGGACCGGATGACGGGGCTGCGGTAGGCGGGGCTACGCCGCCTTCGCCGCCACCGTCGCCGCATCCTGCAGCGGAAACACCTTACTGGGGTTCAGCAGCCAGCCCGGATCGAACGCCGACTTGATCCGGCGCTGCTGTTCCAGCTCGTGCTCGGCGAACTGCACCCCCATCAGGTCGCGCTTCTCCACGCCCACGCCGTGTTCGCCGGTCAGACAGCCGCCGACCTCCACGCACAGCTTCAGGATATCCGCCCCGAACGCCTCGGCCTTGTGGAAGCTGGCGGGATCGTTGGCATCGAACATGATCAGCGGATGCAGGTTGCCGTCGCCGGCATGGAAGATGTTGGCCACGCCCAGGCCATAGCTGACCGACATCTCGCCGATCCGGCGCAGCACGTCGGGCAGCCGCGATGTCGGGATCGTGCCGTCCATGCACAGATAGTCCGGGCTGATCCGCCCGATGGCGCCGAACGCGCCCTTGCGGCCCTTCCAGATGGCCAGCGATTCCTCGGCCGATTGCGACACTTTCAGGCTGATCGGGTCGTGGCGGTTGCAGATTTCCGACAGCCGGCCCAGCAGATCATCCTGTTCGGCGGTACTGCCTTCCACCTCGATGATCAGCATCGCCTCGGCGTCCAGCGGATAGCCGGCATGGGCGAAAGCCTCGCACGCATGGATCGCCGGACGGTCCATGAATTCCAGCGCCACCGGGATGATTCCTGATGCGATGATGGAATCGACGCAGGCGCCGGCGATTTCGTTGGATCTGAAAGCAGCCAGCATCGCCCGCGCGCCTTCCGGGCCGCGCAGGATGCGCACCGTCACCTCGGTGATCACGGCCAGCATCCCCTCGCTGCCGGTCAGCAGGCCCAGCCAGTCATAGCCGGCGGCATCCAGATGGGCACCGCCGATATCGATGACCTCACCCTCGATCGTGACGATCTTCAGGCCCAGCAGGTTGTTGGCGGTAACACCGTATTTCAGGCAGTGCGCCCCGCCCGAGTTCATGTTGACGTTGCCGCCGATCATGCACGCCAGCTGGCTGGACGGATCGGGGGCATAGAAGAACCCGTCGGCGGCCACCGCGTTGGTGATGCCGATATTGGTCACGCCCGCCTGCACGACGGCGCAGCGATCGGGGTAGTTCACATCCAGGATCCGGTTCATCCGCATCAGCCCGACGACCACCGCATCCTCCATCGGCAGCGCCCCGCCCGACAGCGACGTGCCGGCCCCGCGCGGGACCACGCGCACGCCGTTCTGGTGGCAGTATCGCAGCACAGCGGCGACCTGGTCGGTGGTTTCCGGCAGCGCGACCGCCAGCGGCGGCTGGCGATAGGCAGACAGCCCGTCGGTTTCGTACGGCTTCAGGCGGATGGGTTCGGCGATCAGCCCGGTTTCGGGCAACAGCGCGCGCAGGCCGGCGACGATGGCGTCCCGGCGGGCGAGGACGTCTGGCTTGGGCGGTGGCAGGCTGATCATGGCCGGTGTCCTTTGGCGGAGGTCTCCCGCTGGCGGGAAGATGGCGTCCCGGCAGGCGTGGGGCAAGCGTCTCGTGACGATGGGCCGATGCCGGTCTAGATTGGCGCAACCATACTGGCGCAACCATACCGGAGGAAACGACAATGGCCGACGTGACCAATTTCGAGGATGTTCCCCTGCCCGCCGACAAGGTCTGGAGCGTGATCGGCGATTTCGGCGGCATCCGCAAATGGGCCGTGCTGGTGCAGGGCGAATCGGTGGAGGACACGCCGGCCGGCAAGGTCCGCACGCTGAACATGCCGGAAGGCCGCGTGGTCAAGGAATTGCTGGTGACCAGTTCCCAGTATTCCTACACCTACGCCATGGTCGACCGGCCGGAAATGCCCGGCTACCGGTCCACCGTCGCCGCCATCCCGCTGGATGCCAGCACCACCCGCATCGTGCTGGCCATGCACATGGACACCGCCGATGACGCCGCCGCCGAGGAAGTCACCACCCGCTACACCCGCTCGCTGCGCGGCAATCTGCGCGCCATGAAGAAGGCGCTCGGCCTGCCGATGTAGAGATCGGTCCACACCCGCAATATCTGTCGGGCGGATACCCCCCGCCCGACCCCCCATCCTGGCCACCCCGATACGGGGGTGCTACGATCCGTTGCCGTGACCAACAATCGCGCCCTCGTTCGGCTGCTGCCGGCGATCCTGGCCATTGCACTGCAGATCATCCTGCCGGTGTCGATGGTTCATGCCATGGGCGCGGCGCTGGACCCGCTGGATCACGCCGTGATCTGCCTGGCGGGGACCGCACAGAACGGGGCCGACGCCGAGCCCGGCGCACCGCCGCACCAGCACATGGTCTGCCCGGTCTGCCATGTCGCGGCGGCGACGCCGGCGGCCATCATCCCGCAGCTACTGGCAGAACCCGCCCCCTCGGCCGGCCCGACGATCGCACCCGCCGATCCCGCGCAATCCGCCGGCCCGCGCGGCCCGCCATCCTATCGCCCCGGGGCCAGGGCACCTCCCCTCCACTCCTGATCACCGCTCGCGCGGCCGCCCGGCCGCATCGTGTCCGATCGTCCACCGGCCAGGCCGGTGAGCAGGAGTTGTCCCGTGTACCGTTCCATTCTGCTGTCCGCCAGCGCCTTGACGCTGGCCGCGACATGGCTTGTCGCGCCGTCCGCTTTCGCCCAATCCGCGACCGTGCCCCCCGGCACCGTCGAGTTGCCCCCCGTCTCGGTCACCGCCCGCGCCGACGGGTCGCTGACCGTGCCATCCGTCGCCGAACAGCGCCGAGAGCTGTTGCAGACCGCCGGGTCGGTGTCGTTCGTCGACAGCGAGTCCTTCAAAGGCATCTATGCCAACAATCTGCGCGACGTGCTGAAGGACGTGCCGGGCGTGTATGTGCAGACCCGCTACGGGCAGGAGCTGCGGCTGTCGATCCGCGGGTCCGGCATCACCCGCGCCTTCCATACCCGCGGCATCGAGCTGCTGATGGACGGCATCCCGCTGAACATGGCTGACGGATCCGGCGATTTCTACCAGATCGATCCGCTGTCGCTGCGCTCGGCCGAGGTCTACAAGGGCGGCAACGGGCTGATGTTCGGATCATCGACGTTCGGCGGCGCGGTCAACTTCGTGATGCCCACCGCCCGGACGGCGATCGCACCCAACGTCTTCCGCGTCTTCGGCGGCAGCTTCGGCACGATCCAGGGCAACGCACAGGTCTCGCGCGTGATGGGCGACGTCGATTTCCTGGTGAACGGCACGGTCAGCCATGCCGACGGCTTCCGCCAGCACATGCGCCAGCAATACGAGCAGTTCAATGCCAACCTGGGCTATCGCATCACCCCGGATGTCGAGACACGGTTCTATGCGGGTGTCTACATCACCGACCAGAAGCTGCCGGGCACGCTCTCGCTCAGCCAGGCGCTGACCAGCCCGCAGCAGGCATCGGCCAGCGCCCTGGCCGGCAACCAGGCGCGCAATGTCCGCACCGAGCTGCTCGCCAACCAGACCACCGCGCGGATGGAGGTCGGGCAGCTGGATGTCAGCACCTGGGTGATCCACAAGAACCTGTATCACCCGATCTTCCAGGTGCTGGACCAGGACGGCTACACCTATGGCATCCAGCCGCGCTATCGCGGCTCGTTCGACCTGGGCGGGCTGCGCTATGACGTGATCGCCGGCGGGCGGCTGTTCGGCGGCAACAACCGCGCGCTGCAATACATCAACGTGCAGGGCTCCCGCGGGGCGCAGACGCAGAACCAGCGCCAGGACGTGTGGAGCATCCAGGGTTTCCTGGAGAACCGCCTGTTCGTGCTGCCCGAGGTCGCGGTGGTGGCCGGGGCCAAGGTGTTCTCGACCGAGATGCGCTATGTGAACTATGGCAACCTGCCGCCATACTCCACGGCCTATGTGAACAACCAGGGCAACTACTCGGGCTTCAACCCCAAGCTGGGCGTATTGTGGGAACCGAAGACCGACGTCCAGTTCTTCGCCAATGTCACCAGCAGCAAGGACGTGCCTGATTTCGTCGACCTGACGCAGGTGCAGGCCAACGGGTCGACCGCCTTCGTGCCGCTGCAGGCACAGCGCGCCTGGACGCTGGAGGTCGGCACCCGCGGACGGCAGGACCGCTTCGCCTGGGACATCACGCTGTACCGGTCATGGGTGGCGAACCAGCTGCTGCAATACTCGATCGATCCGAACTTTCCGGCATCGACCTTCAATGCCGGCACGACCAACCTGATGGGCGTGGAGTTCGGGGCCAGCGTGGATATGGTCCGCGACATCGCCACGGCCGGGGACAAGCTGACCCTGGCGCAGCTGTGGAACTACAGCAACTTCCGGTTCCAGAACGATCCGCAATACGGCAACAACGTGATCGCCGGCATCCCGCCGCACGTGCTGCGCACGTCACTGACCTATACGAACCCCAAGGGGTTCTATGTGTCGCCGGCGCTGGACTGGGTGCCGACCGGCGCCTGGGTCGACTATGCCAACACGCAGCGCGTGCCCAGCTATGTGTTGCTGGGCTTGCAGGCGGGCTATTCGTTCGACAACGGGGTGCAGGTGTTCCTGGACGCGCGGAACCTGACGAACAAGCGCTATATCAGCGACTTCGGCACGGTGACGCAGTATAGCGCCAGCGGGACGCAGACCTTTTATCCAGGGGACGGACGGTCGATCTATGTCGGCACGCGCGCCTCGTTCTGACGGATCCGTGGCGTGAGCCTGCACGCCACGGATCGGATGCCGTCTGCCCTCGCCGTCACGGCGGGGGCGGCGGTTGCGCGCGCCCGCCTGGCGGTGGCGGCCTCGGTCGGGTTGCATGCCCTGGTGGGGGTGGCGCTGCTGACGGTGCGGGCGGTGCCGGCGCCGGAGATCGCCCCGTCCGTCGCGGTGGAGATGGTGATCGAGGCCCCGCCCGCCGCGGCCGAACCCGCCCAGGCGGCGATGGCCGAGGCGCCTGCCCCGGCCGAGACCGACCCGTCCGAGCCGGCGCCCGCGGCACCGCCACCGCCCGAGGCGGCCGTGCCGCCCCCCGAGCCCACGCCACCGCCCGAGGCGGCCGTGCCACTGCCCGAG
>CAYZKM010000230.1:0-7438 GCA_964478525.1 uncultured Bifidobacterium sp. | reverse complement strand
ATCACCGCCTTGGCGCGCACTGTATCACCCTGGTCGGTGGTCAAGGTGAAGGCGCCGGGGGCGCCCGCCAGCGCCTCGACCCGTCGGCCCATCAGCCGCGGCGTCTGGAACGGCGCGATCTGCAGTTCCGGGCGCGAGATCAGCTCACCCGCCTCGATCGCCGGGTGGGCCGGAATGTCGTAGATCGGCTTCTCGGGATACAGGGCCGAACACTGCCCGCCGACCTCGCCGAGGGCATCGATCAGGACCGAGGACAGCTTGAGCATCCCCAGCTCGAAGACGGCGAACAGCCCGACCGGGCCGTCGCCGTTGATCGCGGCATCGGTGTCGATCTCTTGTGCCATGGTCGTCGCGTAGCCCCGCGGGCGCCGTGCCGCAAGATCGGTGTGCGGCGCGCGGGGCGATGCAAGCCGTATTGTCCGCGACCCGGGTTGTCGGCGACGCGGGTTGTTCGCGACTCGGGGGCTCGGGCAGATTGCGGCCATGCCCGCTTCCCGCGTCGTCGCGCTGCCCGACCTGCCCGCCACCGAACGCCTGGCCGCCACCCTGGCCGGCCTGGCCCGGGCGGGCGATGCGATCCTGCTGGAAGGGCCGCTGGGGGCCGGCAAGTCCGCCCTGGCCCGCGCCTTCCT
Source organism: uncultured Bifidobacterium sp. (assembly GCA_964478525.1). Classification (GTDB taxonomy): domain Bacteria; phylum Pseudomonadota; class Alphaproteobacteria; order Acetobacterales; family Acetobacteraceae; genus Rhodopila. The sequence goes on along the minus strand of CAYZKM010000230.1, from coordinate 6,806 downwards.
GCGCGCCGCCGCCGGCGATCCCGGCCTGGAGGTGCCCAGCCCGACCTTCACACTGGTGCAGAGCTATGACACCGGGCTGGGACCGGTGCATCACTATGACCTGTGGCGGCTGGATGGCCCCGCCGCGCTGCACGAGCTGGGCTGGGATGACGCGCGGGACGATATCGTGGTGGTCGAATGGCCCGAACGGCTGGGCGAGCTGCGACCCGAGGACGCCCTGTCGGTGATCCTTCAGCCCGGCGACGGCGATGCGCGCCAGGCCACGATCACCGGCTGGCCCGACCGGATCGGACGGATCGCATGACCCGCGATTCCGCGATGGCGGCGTTCCTGGCCGGTGCCGGGTTCCGGGATGCCCGGATCGCGCCATTGGCGCAGGACGCGAGCTTCCGCCGGTACTGGCGCCTGACCGGCGGGCGCGTGCCGGCCGTGCTGATGGATGCGCCGGCGCCCGAGGATATCCGCCCGTTCCTGCGCATCGCCGCGCATCTGGCCGCGCAGGGTCTTTCCGTCCCCGAAATCCTGGCCGCGGATGCCCAGGCGGGGTTGGTGCTGGAGGAAGACCTGGGCGATGCGCTGTACGCGGTGATCCTGGATGGGCCGGCTGGCGCCTCCGCCACGCCGCTGTTCGACGCCGCCATCGACGCGCTGGTGATCCTGCAGCGCGCCGCGCCGCCGCCCGGCCTGCCCGCCTGGGATGCGGCGGCCATGGCAGAGACGGCCCTGGGCACGCTGTTCGACTGGTGGTGGCCCGCCCGCTACGGCACGCCCGCGCCCGGGCAGGCCCGCACCGACATCGCCGCCGCGCTGCAGGCCATGCTGCGGCCGGTGGCGGACGGTCCGCGCTGTCTCGTTCATCGCGACTTCTTCGCCGGCAACCTGCTGTGGCTGCCCGGCCGCGCCGGCCCGCGCCGGGCCGGTATCATCGACTTCCAGGGCGCCGCCATCGGCCACCCGGCCTATGACCTGGTTTCCCTGCTGCAGGATGCCCGCCGCGACATCGACCCCGCGCTGGCCCAGCACGCTGTCGGCCGCTATCTGGCGGCGCGGCCCGAGCTGGATCCCGCCGCCTTTCACGCCGCCTTCGCCGCCTGCGCGGCACAGCGGCATCTGCGCGTGACCTGCCAATGGGTGCGGCTGGCGCGCCGGGATGGCAAGCCGCACTATCTCGCCTTCGGCCCCCGCACCTGGCGCCTGCTCGCGCGGGCGCTGCGGGAACCGGCCGCCGCCCCGCTCGCCCACGCGCTCGACCGTTGGATTCCGCACACGGCCCGCGGCACCCCCCCAGGACTCGCCGCAGGACCAGCCGCCCCCAGACTGCCATGGTGCTCGCCGCCGGCCTCGCCACCCGTATGCGGCCGCTGACGGATGTCACCGCCAAGCCGCTGCTGACGCTGGGCGGGCAGACACTGCTGGACCATGCGCTCGACCGCCTGGCCGAAGCCGGGGTCGAGGCCGTCGCCGTCAACGGATTCTGGCACGCCGACAAGGTGCGCCAGGCGCTGGCCGGCCGCACGGCACCGCCGCGCACCGTCTTCCGCGCCGAGACCGCGCTGCTGGAGACCGGGGGCGGGGTGCGCAACGCGCTGGATGTCCTGGGTGCCGGCCCGTTCTACGTCATCAACGGCGACGCCTTCTGGGTCGACGGCCCCGTTCCCGCGCTGGAACGCCTGGCCCGCGCCTTCGACGGCGCGGTCGACGTGGTGCTGCTGGTCCACCGCACCTTCCAGATCCAGGGCGAGGTCGGGCGCGGCGACTTCATGCTGGACAAATGGGGTGTCCCCCGCCGGCGCGGCGAACGGGAGGTCGCTCCCTATATCTATGCCGGCGTGCAGCTGATGCGCGCCTCGATCCTGAACGGCATGCCCGATGGTGCGTTCAGCATGAACCGCGCCTGGGATCGCGCGCTGGAGGCCGGGCGGGTCCGCGCCGTCGTGCATGACGGGCTGTGGTTCCACCTCTCGACCCCGCCGGACCTGGACGATGCCGAGGCCCGCCTGCAGGCGCCGTTGTCCGCCGACGCGCGCTGGCCATGGCGCTGAACCTTTTCACCATCCCGCCGCACGCGCCGTTCCTCGATACGCTCGCGGCCGGCTGGCTGGCCCGTGCCGGCGACGATCCGCTCGACATCGCCCGTGGCCTGATCCTGCTGCCCACCCGCCGCGCCGCCCGGTCGCTGGCCGAGGCCTTCCTGCGGGTGCGCGACGGCCGCCCCACCCTGCTGCCACGCATCACCGCGATCGGCGCGCTGGACGAGGTGCCCCTGGCCCTGGACGGCGCGCTGGACCTGCCCCCGGCGGTGGAGCCGATGCAGCGCCTGGCCGCGCTGGCCAGCCTGATCCTGCGCATGAACGGCGCCGCCGGCGCGCCCACCACGGCCGATCGCGCCTGGGCGCTGGCCGGCGAACTGGCCGCACTGATGGACGAGGCGGAGCGCGCCGGCATCGACCTGCGCCGGAAGCTGCCGGACGCGGTAGACCCGTCCTATGCCTCGCATTGGGCCGAGACGCTGAAATTCCTGCACATCGTCACCGACGCCTGGCCCCTCTGGCTTACCGATAACGGCCTGCTCAACCCGGCCGCGCGTCAGGTCGCGCTGCTGGACGCGCAGACCCGCGCCTGGTCCGACACCCCGCCCGCCGATCCCGTGCTGGTGGCCGGCGTCACCGCTGGAATCCCCGCGGTCGGGCGGCTGCTGCGCGTGGTGGCGCGGATGCCCGCCGGGCAGGTGGTGCTGCCGGCGCTGGACCTGGGGATGCCCGATGATGCCTGGGCCGCACTGGACGAGTCGCACGCGCAAGCCGGGTTGGCTCGGCTGCTGGCCGCAATCGGGGCCACGCGCGGCGATGTGCGACCCTGGCCGGCGACCGTCGGCGGCACCGTTCCGCCCGCGCGGTTCGACACGCTGTCGCGCGCCCTGCTGCCTGCCGGCGCGCTCGCCGCCTGGCGCGATCCGGCGCCGGTCTGCCTGGACGGCCTGGCCCGCCTCAGCCCGGCCGATCAGCAGCACGAGGCCGAGTCCATCGCCCTGGTGCTGCGCGACGCGCTGGAAACCCCGGGCGCCCGCGCCGCCCTGGTGACGCCGGACCGGGACCTCGCCGGCCGCGTCGCGGCCTGCTTGCTGCGTTTCGGCGTGATCGCCGATGACAGCGCCGGCGAAGCCCTGGCCGACACCCCGCCCGCCGTGTTCCTGCGCCTTCTGACCCGCGCGATCGCCGATGAACTGGCGCCGGTATCGCTGCTGGCCCTGCTGAAGCACCCGCTGGCGGCCGCCGGCCTGTATCCCGCGGCGTGTCGTGCCGAGGCCCGCGAGCTGGAACTGGCCTGCCTGCGCGGCCCCCGGCCGTCCGCCGGCCTTCCCGGGCTGCGCCGAGCGGTGGACCGGGCGCGGCGAGAGGTGCCGAGGCTGCGGGTGTTCCTGGCCCAGGTCGAAGCCTGCATCGCCCCTGCCCTGCGCATCGCCAGCGCCGCCGTGGCATCCCCGGCCGCCTCGCTGGCCGCGCTGATCGCCTCGGCCGAGGCCCTGGCCGCGACCGTCGATGCCTCCGGCCCCGCGCGGCTGTGGTCGGGCGAGGAAGGCGAGGCCCTGGCCGAACGCCTGGCCGCGGTGCAAGGCGCGATCGGCTTCCTGCCGGATCAGCGCCGGACCGTGCTGCCCGGGCTGCTGGACGCGGTGCTGGAAGGCGCGGTCGTGCGCAGCCGGCGGGCCCTGCGCGGACGCGGCGGCGTCGAGCATCCTCGCATCCATATCTGGGGCCTGCTGGAAGCGCGCCTGCAAGGCGTCGACCGCATCGTGCTGGGTGGGCTGGCCGAGACCACCTGGCCGCCGCAAACCGAGCCGGGACCCTGGCTGTCGCGCCCGATGCGCACGATCGTGGGGCTGCCGTCGCCCGAGGAGGCCGTGGGCCAGGCCGCGCATGATTTCCTGGCCGCCGCCACCTCGGCGCCGCAGGTCGTGCTGTCCTGCCCGTCCCGCCGCGACGGCGCCCCCGCGGTGCCGGCGCGCTGGCTGACGCGGCTGGAAATGTTCCTGGCCGGACAAGGCGGCCAGGCGCTGGCGGAACACCCGGCCTCGGCCTGGGCGGGGGCGATGGACCTGCCGGTGGACGGTCCGACCCCGGTCGCCCCGCCGCGCCCGGCCCCGCCCATCCATCAGCGCCCGCGCAGCCTGAGTGTCACCGAGATCGAAACCTGGCTGCGCGACCCCTACGCGATCTACGCCCGCCGCATCCTGCGCCTGGAAAAACTGCGCCCGCTGGAGGAGGAAACCGACAACGCCGATTACGGCAGCCTGGTCCATGCCGGGCTGCACCGGTTCCTGACCAGGTTCGGGCCCGCCTGGCCGCCGAACGGCGCGGCCGAGTTGCGGCGGGCGCTGGAGAATGAGCTGGGTGCGGCGCAGCTGCGCCCGGCCCTGAGCGCCTGGTGGAGCCCGCGCTTTGCCCGCATCGCCGACTGGGTGGCGGACACCGAGATCGAACGTCGCGCCGCCCTGTCGCTGGTGGCGGTTCGCAGCGAGGCGGTGGGCGAGATGGCGCTGGACCGGCCAGGGGGACAGTTCCTGCTGCGCGCGCGGGCCGACCGGATCGAACGGCGGCAGGACGGCACGCTGGCCATCCTGGACTACAAGACCGGCACCCCGCCGCCGCAGGTCGATGTCGATCGTGGCCTGGCGTCGCAGCTCGTACTGGAAGCGGTGATGGCCGCCGCCGGCGTCTTCGGCCCGGACGTGGCCGGAGATGCCGCCGAACTGGTCTACTGGCACCTGACCGGGGGGTATGAACCGGGCAGGACGCTGAAACTGTACAAGGGCGACCCGGCGCAGATCGCCGCCGCCGCGGCCATTGCGCGGGATGCGCTGTGCGCCCTGATCGACGACTTCGACACCGGGCGGCCCTATCTGTCGCACCCGCACCCGGATTGGGCGCCTCGCTTCGCCGATTACGCGCAGCTGGCCCGGGTCGCCGAATGGTCGGCGGCGGGAGAGGATTCATGAGCGAATCCGCCCGCGATCGCGCCAACCGGGTTCAGCTCGCGGCCTCCGACCCCCGGGTGTCGGCCTTCGTCGCGGCCTCGGCCGGATCGGGCAAGACCAAGCTGCTGACCGACCGGCTGCTGCGCCTGATGCTGTCCGGGGCGCGCCTGGATCGCATCCAGTGCCTGACCTTCACCAAGGCCGCCGCGGCAGAGATGGCGGTGCGGCTGCAGCGCCGGCTGGGGCGGTGGGTCACGCTGTCGGACGATGCGCTGGCCGCCGAACTGCGCGCGCTGCAGGTGCAGCCGACCGCGGCGCTGCTGGCCTCGGCCCGCGCGCTGTTCGCGCAGGTGCTTGACCTGGCCGGCGGCATGCGGATCGGCACGATCCACGCGTTCAGCCAGTCGCTGCTGCGGCGCTTCCCGCTGGAGGCGCGGATTTCCCCGCATTTCCAGCTGGTGGACGAACGGGACTCGGAGGACACGCTGGCCGAGGCGCGGGAGGATATGCTGGCCGCCGCGCAGGACAGCGGGCTGGCCGAGGCGCTGCACACCCTGGCCGGCCTGGCGACCGCCATCGGGTTCGGCGACCACGTCCGGACATTGCAGGGCCAGCGGGAGCGGCTGGAGAAGGCGCTGAAGCTGGACGACGACCTGATCGCCGCACAGCGCCGGGTGCTGGGCATCGGCGCGGCCGACGAGGCCACGATCATCCGCGCGGCGTCCGAATGGATGGGCGAGCACCATGTCGCCGACGCGGCGCGGCGGGTGCTGGAAAAGGGCTCTCCCACCGTGCGCGACCGCGCCGCCCGCATGCTCGACTGGCTCGGCCTGGGACCCGAGGATCGCGCCGGGAACTGGGACGCCTGGCGGGAGGAGTTCCTGCGCGACGAGGCCACGCCGCGCGGCACCGGCGCGCTGGTCAACAAGAAGCTGTCCGACGCCGAACCCGGTCTGGTGGACACGCTGGTGCAGGAAGCCGACCGTATCCTGCGCGTCGAGGACCAGCGCCGTGCCCTGCGCGTCGTCGCCATCTCCAACGCACTGGTCCGGCTCGCCGGACCCGTCGTGCGGGGATACGCCGACAGGAAGGCGGCGAGCGGCCTGCTGGATTATGACGACCTGATCGGCCGCACGTCCGATCTTCTGGTCGATCCCGGCGCCGCCTGGGTGCTGTACAAGCTGGATGGCGGGCTGGACCACCTGCTGCTGGACGAGGTGCAGGACACCTCTCCCCGGCAATGGGACATCGCGCACGCCCTGACCGGGGAATTCTTCACTGGCGCCGGCGCGCGCGACACCCACCGGACGGTGTTCGCGGTGGGCGACCCGAAGCAGTCGATCTACTCCTTCCAAGGTGCCGACATGGCGGAGTTCGGCCGGTCCCGCCGCCTGCTGGAAGAACGCGTGCGCCACGCCGGGGAGACCTGGCTGGACGAGGGGCTGGACGTCTCGTTCCGCTCCGCCAGCCCGGTGCTGGACCTGGTGGACGCGGTGTTCGCCGATCCCCTGGCCAAGGCCGGCGTGGTGGAACCGGAGCGGACCCTGACGCACTATGCCGACCGCGCCGGCCATGCCGGGCTGGTGGAGCTGTGGCCGCTGACGCCGCTGCCGGTGGCCGACGCGCCGCTGCCCTGGACGGTGCCGGCGCAGAACCAGGGGATGACCTCGGCGCCGCAGCATCTGGCCGACCGCCTGGCGGACTGGATCCGGGACCAGACCAGCGGCGGCGTGATGCTGGAAAGGCGCGGCCGCCCGCTGCGCCCGGGGGACGTGATGGTGCTGCTGCGCCGGCGCAACGCCTTCGTCCGGGCGCTGGTGCGGGCGCTGAA
>CAYZKM010000229.1:0-7476 GCA_964478525.1 uncultured Bifidobacterium sp. | reverse complement strand
GATCAGGATGACGGGTGCTGCGACGCCGATGCTGGCCGAGGTGGGCAGACAGCCGACCAGGAAAGTGGAGGAGCCCATGATCAGGATGGTGATCAGGAAGGTGTATTTACGTCCGACCATATCGCCCAGCCGGCCGAACAGCAGCGCGCCAAACGGGCGCACCAGGAAGCCGGCGGCGAAGGCCAGCAGCGCGAAGATGTTGCGTGTTGTCTCGTCATACTGGCTGAAGAAGTTCGCGCCGATGACCGCGGCCAGCGAACCATACAAGTAGAAATCATACCATTCGAATACCGTGCCGGCGGAAGAGGCGATGATCACCTTCTTCTCCTCGGCGGTCATCGGCCGGATGTCGGCGTCGGACTTTGGCATTGCTGCCATGGCGTGCTGTCCCCCCGTTGTCATTGGCCACTGCCACTACGCAGGGCCGGAGTCATGGAATGTTTTGCCAGGTCCAGGACGTCGACCTGACGCGTTGATACAGGCTGGCGCGGGGGTCAGCCAAGACACCAATCGGGCCAATATGTCGAAAGATTAATACGCGGTACCGCTTTGCGCGCGGTGCGTGGCTAGCGCGCTTTCCGGCTGACCGTAAACGGTCAGCGCGCTCTATCTTATTGTCTGATCGCATGATCGACCCGCTGCCACGGTTCCGCTCAGCGGGATCATGCTCTACCAGTTGTCCAGCATGGTCCGCGTCTCGCGCACCGCCACATCCCAGATCCGGGCCATGTCGGCATCGTCGCGGCGATAGCGCCCGCCGAAATTGCCGTCATCGACCGCCAGGCGCACCTCGAACGGCGGCAGCGTCGCCAGGCGGTCGGTGTCGACGACGGGCTTGTCCTCGGACTCGGGCACCATCGCGTTGGGCAGGCGCGTCCAGGGGTAGTTTTCCATCCAGCTGGCATGGGTGGCGACGGGATCGACGCCGCGGACGGCAGCCAGGGTCTCGGGCGCGCGCCACCAGTCATGCACGCGCACGCGGGCATCGGGGTTGTCCATCATCCACTCGCGCGCCAGCGCCGCCGCGGGCTGGTTCCCGCCATGGCCGTTCACCACCAGGATGCGGCGAAACCCCGTATGCTTCAGGCTGTCCAGGATGTCGCGCAGCACCGCCGCATAGGTCGCGACCCGCAGGGTGACGGTGCCGGAATAGCCGGTGAAATACGGCGTCAGCCCATAGGACAGCACCGGATAGACCGGCACGCCCAGCGGTTCGGCGGCCTCGATCGAGACCTTTTCCGCCAGGATGGCATCAGTGGCGAGCGAGAGCCCGGCATGCTGCTCGGTGCTGCCCAGAGGCAGGATGCAGCGGTCGTCATGGCGGACCCAATCCTCCACCATACGCCAGTCCATATCGGCGATACGCATAACGTCCCCTGGTTTTCCCCGTTCCGATGACGACGCTGGCCAAGGACCGGGCCCACGTCAATGTCCAGCGCCGATGTCCCCCGTCAATGTCCGGTGCGCCGGTGCGGTCGCGAACAGTGGCGCCTCAGCGGGTCGCGGCGGCGATGGCGTCGCAGTTGCGATGGCCCGCCATCAGGCAATCCTCGATCAGGGACTTGGTGCGCAGGTTGTGAAACAGATACAGCCCCGCAACCAGCAACAGCAGGATCACCACCACCCCGGCCAGGCTGGCCGTCTGGCGATTGGCATCTTCCTCGGCGTCATCCGGGCGAAACCAGGGACGGTGGCGATACATGCTGGGCATTCCCGCGGGCCGGCGGCACCGAAACCACCCGCCCCGGCGCCATCTAGACCCTGCTTCGACCGCGCGCGCAAGAGCAACCCGCCGCCGGCCGCCCGTGCGGCCCTGTCCGATTGCCCTTCCCCGCCGGCCTCGCCATAACCACGCCATGTCACGCGAAAGCATGCGCCATCTGGGCCAGGAGCCGCGCTTCAGCGCGCTGATCGGGCGCGTCGGCCCGCCACGGCTCGGCGTCCAGCGCCAGCGCAGCCCGTACGAGGCGCTGGTCCGCGCCATCGCCCACCAGCAACTGCACGGCAAGGCAGCCGAGGCGATCCTGGCGCGGTTCGTCGCGCTGTATCCGGACGGGCTGTTCCCGGCACCCGAGGCCGTGCTGGCAACGCCCGAGGATGCGCTGCGGGGCTGCGGGTTCTCGGCCTCGAAGATCGCCGGTATCCGCGACATCTGCGCCAGGACGATCGACGGCACGGTGCCGACGCGCCGGGCCTCCACCCGCCTGGACGACGAGGCGCTGATCCAGCGCCTGACCACCATCCGTGGGGTCGGGCGATGGACGGTGGAGATGCTGCTGATCTTCACCCTCGGCCGCCCCGACATCCTGCCGGTCGATGATTTCGGCGTGCGCGAGGGATATCGGCTGCTGTACGGGCTGGATGCGCAACCCAAGCCGCGGGCACTGGCGGAAATCGGCCTGGCCTGGGCGCCGTACCGGTCCTTCGCCACCTGGTACCTGTATCGCGCGACCGAGGAGGCTCGCCGCCAGGGCCCGACCAGCCGAGCATAGGGCGGTTTGCGGGGGTGGGTCTTTCAACGGGACCGCGGTCGCGCTATGCCGCATTATCCAAACGGCACGGTTCTGGAACGGCCTCCCCGCGCGGGGTCCGACCGTGCGCATGCCGGTGGACCAACACCAACCTTCGGTCAGGGGTCTGAGTGACGGATATCCTGAAGCGCCTGGAAGCCTGGGCATCGCACAGCCCGGAGCGGACGCGGCTGCTCACTGTCGTGCTGATCGCGATGATCACCGCCGTCGCGGTGATCTCGATCGCGGTCATGGCCTGGCTGGCGCTGGGGACCGTCGCGCCGGACCGGTAGACGGCGTCACGCCGGCGGGATGAAGGCCTGCTGGATTTCCTGAAACACGGCCATCGCCTCGCAGGCATCGGCATGCGCCGCGAGCGCCGGCCAGGCGGCGGCGTCGAACAGCCCGGGATGCGCATCACGGGTGAAGCGCAGCGCGCAGGCGACCGCGATGTCGGCATGCCCGATCGCGGCCCCGGCCCACCACGGCGTGGCGATGCCGGCACGGGCCGCGTCCAGCGCATCCAGCACGCCGGCGATCTGGCCGCGGCAGCGCTCGACCCAGGTTTCCGAGGTCTTGTCGTGCAGGGCGCGTTCATAGAACAGGCCGACCGCCTTGTCGGCGAGGCCGGTTCCCAGGGCGCAGATCTTCAGCGCGTGGCGCCGCGGGGCGCCGTGATCCGGGATCAGCGCGCGGGCGGGGCCGGCCTGTTCGTCCAGGTGATCCAGGATCGCGCCGCTTTCGATCAGCACCTCCTGGTTGTCCAGCACCAGCGTCGGCACCCGGCGCAGCGGGTTGAACGCGGCCAGTTTCGCGGCATCGGCGAAGCTGGACCAGGGCCGGTGGTCGAACGCCATGCCGTAGAGGCGCAGCGCGATACCGACGCGACGGACGAAGGGGGAATCGTATTGGCCGATCAGGATCATGGCGGCATCCCTCGGGGGTTGGGGCCGGCACCTTAGAGCGCTTTCCGGCTGACCGTAACCGGTCAGCGCGCCCTATCTCGTTGTTTGATCGCATGATCGACACGCTGCCACGATTCTGCTCAGCGTGATCATGCGCCAGCGGGGATGGTCGGCGCGGTGAAGCGGTGGATGATGGTCTTGCGCCGGCCATGGCGGCGGCATTAACCGGTTCTTCATGACCATGCCTGCATGATGGCTCCGGGGCCGCCATGGAGCCTGTGTCTTGCGCCACGAAAAGCAGCGGCTGAGTGCCTGTGTCATCTCGTTCAATCGCGCCACGATCGTTCCGGCATGCCTGCGTGCGCTCGATTTCGCCGACGAGGTGATCCTGGTCGACAAGACATCGACCGATGGCACGCGAGCCGTGGCGGCCCCATTCGCCGACCGCGTCGTGGTGGTGCCATGGAGCCCGACGGTCGAGGAAACCCGCGCCTTCGCGGTGTCCCTGTGCGCGCATGAATGGGTCCTGCTGCTGGACGACGACGAGCTGCTGAGCCCCGGCGCGGGCCTGTATATCCAGACAGAGCTACGCAACCCGCAAGCCGATATCTACGCGTTTCCGTTGCGCCACTATATCCTGGGCGTGCATGACGAACGTGCCTACTACTGGCCCGAGCACCATGTACGCCTGTTCCGCCGCGATGTCATGACATTCGGCACCACCGTCCATGCCGGCATGACCGCGCGCAGCCCACGCGCAATCACCCTGCCCGCCGACAGCCCCGCCTGCATCCATCACCTGTCCCATCCCGACGTTGCCGGATGGATCGAGCGCACCAACCGCTATACATCGCGCCCCGACCGCGCCTCGGACCCCGCGCAGGACCAGCCGCTGGCCGGCTATGCCCATGCGCGCATCGACCATTGGCTCGCCCGCTCGGCGAGCACCGACGGACGTGACTACATGACCGCGGTGGCGCTGCTGCGGGCGGTCTACGACATGGTCGACGCGCTGAAGCGGTGGGAGCAGCAGCGCGGGCGGGATGGCCACGCGCTGTTCCAGGACGCCATCGCCGCGCTGTATCCCGCCGCGATGGCGCAACCGCTCAGCGCGGGTCGATCACGGCGCGGTACAGATGCCAGGTCGCGTGCCCCAGCAGCGGCACCACCACCACCAGCCCCATCAGCAGCGGCAGCGAGCCCAGAACCAGCGCTGCCCCGACAGTAAGACCCCAGGCCGCCATCGGCACCGGGTTCATGGCAACCGCGCGCAACGAGGTCTGGATCGCGACGGCCATGCCGACATTGCGGTCCAGCAGCAGCGGGAACGACACCACGGAGATCGACAGCACCAGCATGGCGAACAGGATGTCGACGCCACTGCCCACCAGCGCCATGGTCCAGCCCTGCCGGGTGGTGACGATCGCGGTCAGGAACGACAGGACATCGGCGGGCGGTTCCGGCCCCAGCGTCACCAGGTAGATCGCGTTCGCCGCGATCAGCCACAGCACGAACACCGACAGCAGCACCCCGCTGAGTGCGACGATGGCGCCCAGCGAGGGGGATCGCAGGAAGCCCAGCACGCTGACCCAGGTGACTGCCTCGCCCTGTTCGCGACGGCGGCTCATTTCCATCAGCCAGATGGCGGCGGCCGGTCCCAGCAGCGCGAAGCCGGCCATCAACGGGAAGACCAGGGGCAGCCGGCCGCTATTCGATGCCAGGGCGGCGAGCAGCAGCCCCACCAGCGGATACAGCAGGCAGATGAAGATCACATCGGTCCGGGTTTCCGCGAGGTCGGCCGCGCCGCGGCGCAGGGCCTGGCTGATATCCGCCAGCCCGATGCGCCGCACCGTGGGCGGGGCGGCCGGGCGGGTGGTGTGCCAGTAGGCCTCGTCGGTGTCGGATGCGATGAAATGACGGGTGCGATCGAGCTGGTCGCCGAGCCATCCGATGGGGGTCTGGATCATGGTCAGGGCCTCGCTGATGCGTGTTGCGGACACGCCGCGGCTTCGACAGCACCGGCCCTGCAGTGGAGATCGCGGCCGGTGGCGGCGATTGTTCCGATATGGGACATGGGTGTCCCTGACCGGCCCGCAACCGGGCGGGCGATCACGGTTTCGTTTGCGGCGGACTGTGCCGCTGGCCGGCGGTTCCCGCCTAAGAACATGATCCCGCTGAGCGGAACCGTGGCAGCGGGTGAATCATGCGGTCAATCAATAAGATAGCGCGCGCTGACCGGTTACGGTCAGCCGGAAAGCGCGCTAGCGCTTGCCCTGCGTGGGGTTGCTGAACGGGCTGGTGACCAGGCTCGTCCCCTCGCGCCAGCTCAGTTGGAAATACAGCGTGGCGACCTCGGCATAGTTCTCCAGCGAGTCGTTGGTCTGCCTGGCCGCGCGCATCAGCGCCTCGGCGGCGGCCGTCTCGCCCAGCGCCATTTTCACGTCACCCCATAGTTGCAGGGCGCTCGAATTGTCGGGATTGACCGCCACCGCCCGCGCCGCCATCGGCTCGGCTTCCCCGGGCCGCTTCATGCCCAGCAGCGCCGCCGCCCGCGTCATATAGGCGCTGGACAGCAGGATCGGGTTCTCGGGCGGGGCGTTGGCGATCAGCGCCGCCATGCGCCTGTCCGCCGCCGCATACTCGTCGACCTGGATTTCCTCGAAGGCCACGTTCAGTGCCGCCACCGGGTTCGACGGGTCGGATGCCAGCGCCTTCTCGAACAGCGCCCGTGCCTGCCCCTGCTCGCCTTCCAGCAGGGCGATGATGCCGTCCATGTTCTCGAACCGCGAGCGGTCGATGCTGACGGGCGTATCCGGGATTATCGCCCGCACCCGCGCCGAGACCATTTTGGCCGGTTGCAGGTTGCCGGTGCGCGCGCCTTCCTGCACCAGGAAGACCATGGTCCCGTAGGGGGCGAGGTGACCCGCCCCGACCAGCGAGCAGCGGCGCACGAATTGCAGCAGCCGTTCGTCCTCGCGCGGGGTCAGCACCTCGCGGAAGGCGCCGAACTTGCGCCCGCGGCCGCTGACCACGGCGTGCAGCGCGCCGTTATCCGTCATCAGGGCGAGGCGCACGCGGTCGGGGGAGTAGCCGAGGTCGGATTCCAGCGCCAGCGCGAGGTCGTTGATCTTCAGGGCCGCGCCGATGGCCTTGCCCACCCCGACTTCGCGCTGGGTGCGGATTTCCGGCGGCACGATCACCGAGACCACGCTTGCGACGTTGTTCAGCTGGGCGGCGAATTCCTGTTCGACCGTGACCTGGTCGATGCTGGTCCGGTCGATCCGCGGCAGTTCGGCGACATCGACGATCACGCGGTCGGCGGTGCGGATGGTTTCAAAGGTGAGCAATCCGAAAGCCACGGCGATGGCGGCAAGCAGGGTTGTCAGGTCCATACCGGGCTCCTCCGTGCGCGGGTCGTGGGCGGCAGAATAAGCGGATGCGCGGCGGTGATGACAGGGGGATGATGATGCATCGCGGGGCGATATGTGGTATTATATTACCACACACAAAAACCCTTGACCATCAGCCATATTCCCCCGATACACCGCCGCTTCCAACCATCAGGCATCGCCACATCCCATGCTCAAGACCACCATCTCCATCAAGCCGTCGGAGGTGAAGAAGGACTGGGTGCTGATCGACGCGGAAGGCGTCGTGCTCGGCCGCCTCGCCGTCATCATCGCCAACCGCCTGCGCGGCAAGCACAAGCCGCAATTCACCCCGCATGTCGATTGCGGCGACAACGTCGTCGTCGTCAACGCGGCCAAGGTGAAGGTGACCGGCAACAAGGCCGACCAGTCCGTCTTCTACTACCACACCGGCTATGCCGGCGGCATCAAGGGCCGCTCGATCCGTCAGCGCCTCGATTCCGCGCATCCGGAGCGCGTGCTGGAAAAGGCGGTGGAGCGGATGATCACCCGCGGTCCGCTGCAGCGCAAGCAGATGAAGCACCTGCACATCTATGGCGGCGCCCAGCATCCGCATGACGGCCAGCAGCCCAAGCCGCTGGATGTCGCCGCGCTCAATCCGAAGAACAAGAGGGGCTGATCCCGATGTCAGGA
>CAYZKM010000228.1:0-7498 GCA_964478525.1 uncultured Bifidobacterium sp. | reverse complement strand
AACCTTGGACCCGCTGATTAAGAGTCAGCTGCTCTACCAACTGAGCTATGCGCCCACACCAAGCCCGCCCGAGGACGGTCAGGCACCACCAACGGGCGGCGTCATACCAAGCCCGGCGCGAAATGCAAACCCCCTTTCTACGCCGCCGTCATCGGGCCCGCCGTCATCACGATCGGAACGCAACCCCACACCCCCCGCCGCCGGCAGCCTACAGCTGCTTCAGATACTCCAGCAGCGCCTTCTTCTGCGCCGGCGTCAGTTCGATGCCGTATTCATGGCCGCACCGGCTGTTCCCCGACCCCCGCGCCGAGCAGTCGGTGGTTTGCAGGGTCTGGTTGAAGCGGGTCTGGTTGGCGGACAGGCCGACATTCACCGGGTCGTATTCCGGCCCGATCTTGAACGCCGCCGGACGCTCGGCGACCGGCTTCAGCAGATCGGCCAGGGTCGGCACCGAACCGTTGTGCAGATACGGCGCGGCGGCCCAGATGCCGTTCATCACCCGGGCTTCATAGGCGATACCGCCCCCGGCCGTCGGGGCACGGTAGGCCCCGGCCAGAGTCTGTGCCGTAGGCGTGCTGGCCAGCACCTTCTGCTGCGTGGTGGTGACGTTCGGCGCCGCCAGCGTGGTCTGCTCCAGTGTCGGGGCAGGGGGCGCGGGGTCGGCCTTGCCCTCGATCACCACGAACAGCTTCTGCAGGATGCTGCCCACCACGGCGATGCGCAGCGTGTTGAACGCGGTGTCCTCGGGCTGCAGCGGCTTGATCAGGAACGGCACGGCCGCCCCGGTCAGCACGCCGGTGCGCACGCGGG
The DNA here is from genome assembly GCA_964478525.1 of uncultured Bifidobacterium sp. GTDB lineage: Bacteria > Pseudomonadota > Alphaproteobacteria > Acetobacterales > Acetobacteraceae > Rhodopila. The sequence continues at coordinate 6,688 of CAYZKM010000228.1, read as the reverse complement.
TGGCCAGCACGTCGTATTGACGGCTGTCGGTACCGACATCCATCACCGGGGTCTTCCAGGTCGGCTGTGGCGCCAGCAGCCGTTTCGCGCCCGGCCGGATACCGTGGCAGCCCCAGCACGATCCTTCCTGGCCCTCGCCGGTGCCGTAGATCGCCGCCCCCTGCGCGGCCAGCGCCTGGTCGATGGGCCAGGGATATGTCGGCGGCTTCAGCTTCTCGATCAGGCGTTCCAGGGCGATCAGGCCGCGGAAATTGGCCGAGTTGCGATCGATGTAATTGACCTTCAGGATCTTCTTCGGGTCGCGGAACGGGTGGAAATCGGCGAACACGCCATAAACCTCGCCCACGTTGCGGGCCAGGCCCAGGATGGCGTCGCCGTTGTCGGCGAAACCAGGCCACTGGGTCTTGTCCTGGCGCGATGCGTTCCACAGGAACGGGTAGCGCACCGGCGCGTCGGCCTTGCGGATATTGGACGGGATCATGCCGTCGGGCCCGGTGCCGATATCCAGCCCGGTCAGGCGGTTGAAGATCATCGACACGGCGTCCAGCCGCGCCGGCCCCCAGGCGGGATCGGGCAGCGCGCGCGACATCAGCGTATCCCAGCGCTGGTACCAGGCGGTGACGTCGCTGCGCAGCGCCTGCTGCTGCGCCGGGGTGGCGGGTGGCGGCAGCACCGCCTGGGCAAAGGCGGCGAAGGCGGTCGGGTCGGTCAGCACGGTGTTCACCGCGGTCCCGACATCCGTCAGGAAGGACTGGAAGTCCGCGATCGCCGGGCCGCCATCGATGCGATGACGCGCCGGCCCGACGGTGATCTCGCGGGTATGGCAGGCCGCGCAGGTCATGCCGACGGCCTGGCCGGGGCCGTCGCCATTGGTGGTGAAGCCGACCGGCAGCACCGTGGCCAGGTTCGCGTCATTCGGCAGATAGCCATAGCGCGCCAGCCTGTCGGCCAGGAATGGCTGTCCGCCGGGCTGCTTCAGCGCCAGCATCCAGGCCAGCGGCATGATGCGCGCGCCCTGGTCCTGTTCGTAGAATTGTTTCCTGTCAGGATCGTTCCAGCCCTGGCGGCCGAGATCGGGGGTCGGTGGCGGCGTGCAACCGGCCTGGAACAAGCCAAGAGCCAATACCAGCAACAGCCGCTTCATCGGACGTTCCCCACCCCTGTTCGTCAGGCCGGAACGATACTTGCCGGTTCCTTCGCGCCGGACAAGCACCGATCGGTCATTTCGTAACGAAATAAATTGGCGCGTTCGGAAAAACGGCAGACCGGTGGCGGGATACCTCTCAGCGCATGTCGGCGTGGAAGGTCTTGGACACGATCTTCCAGCCACCCTCCAGTTTCACGAACGTCAGGTAATCGGTGAAATAACGTGGCGGCAACTGGCACTGGACCTTGGCGAAGGCGGTGGTGGGCGTGGCATGGTCGATATGCACGATCCAGTCCTTCCGCTGCAGGTGCTGCGCCGAACCCGAGGCGCGCTTGCGCACCGCGTCGAACCATTGTTCCTTGGGCAGATCGTTCAGCCTGCCGTCGGTCACGCTGAACAGATGCGACACGTCATGGAAGACGCTGCCCAGCTTGTCGGTATCGCCCTCGTACAGACCATCGAAATAGGTCTGCAGCGCGGTCTCCAGGTCATGCAGGTCGGTCGGCATCGGCTTGTTCTCCGCATCAATGTGTCGGGATGGCGCGCGGGTCAGACGCCCAGCTGCGTCGCCAGGTCGGCGATGTCCTTCGCCACCACATCCCATTCCTGCTCGGCCGCATAGTCGCGCTTCTGCAGCGGGCCGTATTCGGTCGGGCGGGCCCAGAACCCGGTCATCAGCCCGCACCGGCGCGCGGCGGCCAGGTCGTTGTTGTGCGCGGCGGCCAGCATCACGTCACCGGGTTCCAGCCCCATCATCCCGGCCACGCCCAGATAGGTCTGCGGGTCGGGCTTGAAATGGCGCCAGATATCCGACCCGAAGATCATGTCCCAGGGCAGGCCGGCGAATTTTGCCATGTTCAGCAGCAGCGACACATTGCCGTTCGACAGCGGCCCGATGATGAACTTCGTCTTCAGCCGCGTCAGCCCGCCGACCGAGTCCGGCCACGGGTTCAACCGGTGCCAGCCCTTGTTGATGTGGACCAGGTCGTCCTCGGTCAGGCCCGTGATGCCGAAATCCGCCACCAGTTTGTCCAGCGACATGCGGTGCAGCTCGTCCAGCTTGTGCCAGGGCAGCTCGCCCTTGCGCACGCGGTCCATCGACGGGTGGTACGCCGCGCGCCAGGCATCCACCAGCCCGGTCCAGTCGCCGGCGATGCCGCGCGCCTGGCCATAGGCCGACAGATCGGCGATCAGGCTGCTGCGCCAGTCCACGACCGATCCGAACACATCGAACACGATCACCTTCGGTCGCTTCGCCGCCATGGCACCCTCCCCATACTGTCCGGGGCGGGAGCCAAGCGTCATCGGCGCGCCGGGTCAAGCGGGCGGGTCAGAACAGCCCGAAAATCTCCCGCAGGAAGCCGGGCGTCAGGGCACTCAGCGGATTGACGAACACGGTCGGGTCTTCGATCGGCCCGCGCATCGTATAGCGCGCGGCGAACACCCCGCCGCCGGTCTCGGGGCTGAACAGCTTGCCCACCAGCGGGATGTTGCCCAGCAGGGAGTTGAAGAAATAGGCCGGCACGATGGTGCCCTCGATGTCGGCGGACTCGGCCTTCATGTCCAGCCGGCCCTTGGCGGTCAGACCCAGGGACGGGCTGAAGGCGCGGGCGTTGTCCAGTGTCAGGACGTCGTTGGTCAGCGTGAACGGGCCAACCAGCTGGGAAAATCCGATGCCCGGCCCGCGCAGCACATCGACCAGGCCATACAGCGTCATCGCCTGCAGGATCTTGCCCAGGCCGGCCGACTGGCGAACCCGGAAATCCGCGATCTCCACCGACCCCGACAGCGGGTTGCCGCGCCTGGCATCGTCGAACGTGCCGGTGACCGTCAGCGTGCCGGTCTCCATCGTCTTCACCACGTCCAGCCCGCGCAGCAGCGTGCCGGCATCGCGGGACGTGATCCGCAGCCGCCGCTGCCCGGCCGAGGCGCCGATATCCAGGCTGAACGGCGCGTTGGCGCCGGTGTTGCCGGACACGTTCATGGCGCGGAAGATGCGCCCGTCATGCTGCCCGCGCGCGACGACGCCGGTGGCGACCTGCCCGTCGGCCAGCAGCACCCGGTCGAACCGCGCATCCAGCGTCCAGGGCGTGGTGCCGGCCTCGGCCTTGCGGCGTTCCTCGGCGGTGGTCTTGGCCGACAGCTTGACCGACATGTCCAGCACCGGCCCGGACATGACCATGCCGATCGGCTGGCCCTTCATGACGCTGAAGCTGCCCTGCATGCTGGTGCGGCCCAGGTTGGCGCGATCCAGCTTCACCACCGAGACATGGCCGTCCTGGCATTCGGCGGTGCCGCGCAGCGACAGGCCCTCGCCGTCCACCACGATCCGGTCGACCAGGCGCATCTGGTTCCGGTTCAGCACCACGCGTGCCGATCCCTTGGCCGGCACGCCCACCGGCTTGCGCCAGCCCAGTGGCTGCGCCGTCAGCTCGGCCGGGGTCAGGTCCGCCTCGACGGTGATCTCGGCCTGGCCGTTCCGCCGTTCGGTCCAGGTGGCCGACCCGGCGACGTCGCCGCCCAGCAGGTCCCCGCCATCCAGCCCCGCGGCGGACAGCTGCCGAGCGGATGGGCGCCCGGTGACGGTGGCGCGGTGGACGATCTGGGTTGGCGGGCCGTCCTTGAACTCCATCGCCGCGTCGACCTGCAGCGGGATGCCGGCCAGCAGGGTGCGGCCCTTGATGGTCATGCCCGCATCGGTGGCGTCGATGTCGATATCGGCCTGGTCGATGTCGCGCCCGGCCACGAAACCGGCCAGGTGCAGCCTGGTCACCTTGCCGGTGACGCGCGTGGCCACATCCTCGGCATTGATGGTGCGTTCCAGCGGCAGGCGCAGCGACACGCGCATGGCCGCATCGCCGGACGGGTCGCGGAAGTCGATCGGCTGGCGGTCCAGCAGATGCAGCCGGGGTTCGCGCAGCAGCCCGATCGCGTTGGGCACGGTGCCGGACACGTCGGCCTCGATCGTGGCGAACTGGTCCTTCACCGTCATGCCGGTGATCAGCATCCGCCCGTTGCCGGCGTTCAGCCACCCCGCGCGGGCGCCGGCCTTCTGGCGGGCGGACGACATGGTGATCTCGATCCGGTCGGGGTCCAGGAAGCGCAGCTGCGCCTGCCCCTTCTCCAGCGGCGGCACCGGCCGCAGCCAGTGCACCGTCAGGTCCTCGCCATCCAGCATCCCCTGCAGATGGGTGACCGCCAGGTCGGAAAAATCCGACGACATGCGCAGGGCCATTTCCACCCGGCCGTCGCGGGCGATGCCGGACGGGATGTTCTCGACGATCCAGGCGCGGGTGACGGCCGAGGCATGCGTCGGCCACAGCCGCGGCAGATCGGCGAACGCGACCTGGTCCAGCGTCAGCGTGCCGGCGATCGACAGCTTCGCATCCTCGTGGCGCAGCGCGCCGGCCAGGCGCAGCCGCGTCGGCTTCGACGTCTCGCTGCCCTGCACGGTCAGTTCGGCGGTCTCGATCGTCGCCTCGGTCGCGGTGGCGGCGATGGCGAACACCCCGCCCACCAGCGGCACCGGTTCGGCGGCCACCGTGACCTGGCCCGGCCCGACCTGCACCCGCAGCCGCCCGCCGGTCGGCATCAGGTCGGCGCCGATATCGGTCTCGGCGCTGATGCGCACCGGCGCGTCCAGCGCCGACAGCGGCGCCAGCGTCGGTGCCGCATGCGCCAGCGCGGCCGGGGTCACGGCGCTGAGCTCTGCAGTCACGCGGGTGGCGCCGTCGCCCGCCGGCATCAGCGCCTTCACCGTCAGTGTCGCCGTCTGGTCTCCCAGCGCCAATGCCAGTGTCGCATCCCCGTCCACCCCGCCGCTGGGCCGCCGCGCCAGGGTGATGGTCGCCCGTGGCGCGTACCAGGTGGTGCCCAGGCGCCGGTCGACCACGGTGACCGTGGCGTCGCGCACCGCGACCCGCTGCAGCAGGCCCAGGATCTGGTGTGCGCCCGCGCGGAACCCCGACGGCTGCGCCAGTTCGCGCAGGAAATCCGCCATCGGCGCCGCCGCATCGCCGCCGGACGACGCGGCCGGCCCGTCGGTATCCAGCGTCTCGGGCAGCGACCCCAGGTCCATGCTGACGGTCCCGTCCGAGGCCCGCATCAGGGTCAGCCGCGCGCCATCGACCTCCACCGAGCGTGGCAGCACCCGGCCCAGCAGCAGCCCGCGGATCGAGATCGACAGATCGGCGCGCGGGATTTCCATCCGCCGCCGCCCGGCATCATCGGTGACGGCGACATTGGTCAGCCGCAGGTCCAGCGGGCGCTCCAGCCCATGTTGGAAGCCTTCCCAGGTCAGCGCGGCGGACCCGACGGTCAGCCGGGTGGGGCTGCCTTCGATGTTGGCCATCGCCTCGATACGCGCGATCAGCCAGGTCACTTCCAGCGGCCCCTGCGACAGGCGCCAGACCAGCGCCATCGACAGCACCGCGACCAGCACCGCCACGGCCATCGCCACCGCGGCCAGGCGGTGCAGCAGCCGGCCCGTGCCGCGGGCGACTTGACCGGACACGCGTCTCACGCCCAGCCTCCACGCCGATGGCACGCAATGGATTCTCCCTGCCGCGGGACTGGCCGGCCCCGCATGACCAGGGCGCGGCGGAACGCTTGCTGGAGCGCTTCGCCGAACTTGGCCGCACCGAAGCCCGCATGGCGGGGCGCGCCGATCTGCGCGGTCTGCTGCTGTGCCTGGGCGGCAACAGCCCCTACCTGTCCGACCTTGCGCTGCGCGAGGCGGCGGCGCTGCGCCGCCTGGCCACCGACGGGCCCGATGCGGTGGTGGACGCCGCGATGGCCGAGCTGGGCGCGATCGGCCCGGCGGCCAGCCGTGAACGCGTCACCGCGGCGCTGCGTCGGGCCAAGCGCGTGGTCGCGATGGCGACGGCGATCGCCGATATCGGCGGCATCTGGCCGCTGGAAACCGTCACCGGCGCGCTGTCCGCGCTGGCCGAGGCCACGCTGTCCCTGTCGGTGGCCCATCTGCTGCGCACCGCCCACGACGCCGGCGAGTTGCGGCTGGCCGATCCCGACAACCCGAACCCCGGCAGTGGCTTCACCGTCCTGGGCATGGGCAAGCTGGGCGCGCGGGAGTTGAACTTCTCGTCGGATGTGGACCTCGTGCTGTTCTATGATCCGGAGGCGCCAGTTTATACCGAGCGATCCGCCGGCGACGCCATGGGTGCCTTCACATCCCGCATCGCGCGCGGCCTGGTCACGCTGATGGAGGCGCGGGACGCCGATGGCTATGTGTTCCGCACCGACCTCCGGTTGCGACCGGACCCGGCGGCGACGCCCCCCGCGATCTCGGTCGGTGCCGCCATAACGTACTACGAGAGCATGGGCCAGAACTGGGAACGCGCGGCCATGATCAAAGCCCGCCCGGTGGCCGGCGACCTGGCGCTGGGCGTGGAATTCCTGGACGCGATCAAGCCCTTCGTCTGGCGCCGCGGGCTGGATTTCGCCGCCGTGGCCGACATCCACGCGATGAAGCGCAAGATCGACCAGCACAAGGGCACCGCGCTGGCCGCCACGCAGGATCCG
>CAYZKM010000227.1:0-7520 GCA_964478525.1 uncultured Bifidobacterium sp. | reverse complement strand
CGGCAGCAAGTGCGGGCCGAACCATCTGCACTGGGTGTACGACACCTGGGGCATTCCGCATGCGGTCGTCGAAGCCACGGTCAGGGATGGCGGGGATTCCTGGTTCTTCATCACGGCCGACTACGCGTTCGGGCATGCCCTGGCGGATGACTGCAAGGCGTTCGTCAAGGCGGCGGGCGGCACCGTCAAGGGCGAGGCGGCGCATCCGTTTCCGGGCACCACCGATTTCTCGGCCTTCCTGTTGCAGGCGAAGGCCAGCGGGGCAAAGGTCGTGGGGCTGGCCAATGGTGGCACGGATTCGGTGAACTGCATCAAGCAGGCGGTGGAGTTCGGCCTGGTGAAAAGCGGCCTGCGTGTCGTCGGCGTCGGCCTGCTGATCAACGATATCCGCAGCGTGGGACTGGAGGTTGCGCAAGGCGTGCGGCTGGCGGAACCGTTCTATTGGGACATGAATGACGGCACGCGGGCATTTGCGATGCGGTTCCAGTCGCAGATACCGACCAATGCCATGCCGAATTCCGCACAGGCGGGGCAGTATTCAGCGGTCAGCCACTATCTGAAGACGGTGGCCAGGATGGGTGTCGAGCGTGCCAAGGCGAGCGGGCGCGACGTGATCGCCGCGATGCGGGCGTCGAACCCCAACGATGCGATCTTTGGCGAAAGCCGGATACGGGAGGATGGCCGGGTGATCCATCCGATCCACCTGTTCGAAGTGAAGGCGCCGTCGGAGTCGAAGGGGCCGTGGGACATTTTGAAGCTGAAGGCGACGATCCCGACCGAGCAGGCGTTTCGGCCGATCAAGGATGGTGGCTGCCCGATGATCAAGACCTGACCTTCGGGCGCCACCGGGGCTTTCAGAACGGGAAGAAACGCGCGGACCCGAAAGTTTCGTAAGCGTAGCGAAGCGCGAGGGTTCTTGCGTTCGTGCCGGTGAATTGGGTCGTCGGCAGGGGTTGTTGCGACGTCGACCGGGGTGGTGGCGATTCCACCACCCAGCAATCGGCCTGACCGGTCGCCGGGTAGACCTTCGCCGGCTCATCGAAGGGCGATACTGCGGCTGCCATGCTGGTTGCCTCCGGTCCGATTGCTGCGCCGCAGCATTGCAGGATTTTAACACCGGCTGCAAGGGGGGCTGGCCAGCAGCGTGCGGAGAATGCCGATCCGCCGCACGGGTGCCGGTGGGGGATCAGCCTTTCAGCGTGGGATCCACGTCCTGTCCGTAGAACGTGGCATAGCTGTTGCCTTCCAGTGCCAGGCCGACGATCTCCACCATTTCGGCCAACTGCTCCTCGGTCACGCCCTTGGTCTTGGCCAGATGGGTGTGGGATGCGCTGCAGTAATGGCACCCGTTGGCGACCGAGACTGCGAGGTAGATCAGTTCCTTCGTCTTCGCATCCAGTGCACCGGGCGCCATCACCGCCTGCGCGCGTTCCCAGAAGCGGCGCATCACCGCGGGATGGCGCGCCATGGCCTTCCAGGCATTGTTGACGTCGGGGACGCCACGCCGGGTCTTGATGTCGTCCATCACCGCCTGCGCCTCGGGCGCGGCGTCGGCATATTCGATCAGCTTGCCATAGGGCATCGGGCACTCTCCTGTTGCTGGACGACCATTTCGTCGGGGGATGCAAGGTAGCCTGCCAGGCAGGGAAATTGACAGGGTCGGGGCGGTGGACCACCGTCCGGGGAAACGGACGGTGAAGGAGGAGCCGACATGGTCTCAACGTCCCGGCATGGCGCCGGTTCCAACGGATCGGAACCCATCGAGGTCGTTCCGCTGACCCTTCATATCGGCGCGGAAATCCGTGGCGTCGACCTGACGAGGCCGTTGCCGGCGGAACAATTGCGCGCGGTGCGCGATGCCTTCCTGACATGGAAGGTGATCTTCTTCCGCGACCAGAACCTGGACCATGCGCAGCACGTTGCGCTGGCGCGGCAGTTCGGCGATCCCACCATCGGCCATGCCGTGTTCGGCCATGTGGAAGGCCATCCCGAGATCTATTCGGTGGCGAAGAACCGCACCGCCAACGAGAAATACGAGGCGATGATGGTCACGCCGTGGTACGGCTGGCACACGGATGTGACGGCGGCGGTGAACCCGCCCTGTGCGTCGATCCTGCGCGGCGTGACGATCCCGCCCTATGGCGGCGATACGTTCTGGACCAATCTTGTCGCCGCCTATCAGGGATTGTCGGAAACCATGCGCGGCATGGTCGACGGGCTGCGCGGCATCCATGCGTTCGAACCGCGCGGTGATGGCAAGGCGGGCGGCGCCTATAACGACAAGGTGAAGCGGCGTGCCCTGCGCAGCGAGCATCCGCTGGTGACGGTCCATGCCGAAACCGGGGAACGTGTGCTGTTCGTCAGCCCGTCCTTCCTGAAATCCATCGTCGGGCTGACGCCGCGTGAGAGCGCGAAGATGCTTGAACTGCTGTGGGAACATGTGATCCGCCCCGAATATACGGTGCGCTTCAAGTGGAATGCCGGCGACATCGCGTTCTGGGACAACCGGTCGACCGCGCATCTGGCGCCGCGCGATATCTTCCAGTCCGATTTCGATCGCCAGCTGTACAGAATCACCCTGGTGGGCGAGAAGATGGTCGGTGTCGACGGCAACCCGTCTCGCGCCATCGAGGGATTGCCGATCCTGTCGGTGGAAGAGGAGCTGAAGATGCTGGCCGCGGCCGAATAGCCGCCCGATGTTGCGCCCATGCGGCGAACATCGAATACTGGGCGGCTGAAAGACCAAGATCCACGCGCAATGGAGGAAGACCGATGTCATTCTATCGCGGCATGACCTGTGAAAACGTGACCATCACCGGCGATGGGGGAACCCCGATCACCGCCTACGTGGCGAAGCCGGAAGGCGCCGGTCCGTTCCCGGGCGTGGTGCTCGTTCACCATCTGCCTGGCTGGAGCGAGTTCTATATCGAGACGACCCGGCGCTTTGCCCATCACGGCTACCTGGCCATTTGCGCGAACCTGTATGAGCGTGCCGGCCAGGGCAATCCGGACGACGTCGCCGCCAAGGTGCGTGCCGAGGGCGGCATTGCCGATTCCCAGATGGTGGGCGACACCGCCGCCGCGGTGAAGTGGATGCGGGCACAGCCGTCGCATAACGGCAAGGTCGGGCTGTTCGGCTCCTGCTCGGGCGGGCGCCATGCGTTCATCTATGCGTGCCAGAAGAAGGATGTCGATGCGTGCGTCGAGCTGTGGGGCGGCCGCGTGGTGATGGGCTCGGACGAGCTGAACGCCAAGACGCCTGTCGCACCGATCGACATGACCAAGGACCTGAGCTGCCCGCTGCTTGGTATCTTCGGCAACGACGACCGTGCGCCCAGCCCCGAGCAGGTCGACCAGCACGAAGCCGCACTCAAGAAGCTTGGCAAATCCTACGAGTTCCACCGCTATGACGGTGCCGGCCATGGCATCTTCTACTGGCATCGCCCGCTGTACCGGGTCGACCAGGCGATGGACGGGTGGGCCAAGGTGCACGGCTTCTTCGGCAAGCACCTGGCGAAGTAGAAGGGGCCTCGTCATGTGCACATCGATCATCGAGATCGCACGCGCCGAGGGCATGGCGAAGCGCGGGGACGACTGGTTCCCGCTGTCGCAAACGGTGGTTGCCTATGACCATGCGCGCCATGCGCTGCTTGGCGATGTGATCACGCTGGATTTCGTGAACACGGCCCTTGGCGTGGACGCGCGGGCGGGCGTGGAACTGACACTTGAAACCGCGAAGGAGCTGCGTGCCGCATTGGATCGCGCAATTGCCGCGGCGGATTTCGAGGAAGCGGAGGTCAGGGGTAAGGGCGCCGGCGTCGCCCTGGTCCGGGCGGCGTGATTGCCTTTCCATCATGGCGGTGTCGCAGCCGCCATGATGGGGATCGTCACCTGGCGAGCATGGTGCGGGCAAAGGCGCGCATGTGGAAGGCGTGCTGATCCTGCGCATAGGGCGGATCGGGTACCACGGGGCAGGCTCGCCGGGAACCGCAACTGCCGGTCAGGCAGGACGCACCTTGCGGTTGTTGCAGATAGCCACTGCATGAATTGGTGTCGTAGCCGCCGGCGGTAAAGGCGCCAACCGGGCACGCCGTCAGACAGGGCTTGTCCACGCAAGCAATGCACGGGCTTGCGACCGGTTCGATGGCCGGCAGCACGAGGTGTGCGCGCAGGCCCAGCGCCCCGCGATAGGCGTGCCACAATCCCCATTGCGGATGTATCAACAGCCCGATGGGCGACCGCGAAACCGCCTCGGCACGCAGGGCCCAACGCTGGAAGTCATGATGCGGCGGACCGCCAAACGGATAGAACGCGGCTGCGTCCAGCGTCGCCGCCGCATCGTCGAGCAGCCGACGCGACCACCGATCCAGCGGATGGCGCTGCCCATCGGCGAACTCGGCTGAGCGGCGGAAGGCAGGCCAGTGCCATCCACCGGTCCAGCCCAGCAGAACCAGGGTGCCGACGGGCGCTCCATCGGGCAGGTTCGGCACCGCGTCGTCCGGTGTCGGATGGAACGCGCCCCGGATTGCCATCGACCCCACCGGAAGGGCCGCCAGGATCCGGGGCGCGGCATTCAGCATGGCGCGCGCAGGCTATTTCGCGACCCAGGCGTTCCAACGCTCGGTCAGTTCCTGCAGCCGATCCACCCAGAAATCGTTGGCCTCGGGCGAACCGCCATACAGCGCGGTCTTCAGGTTGTTGCCGACAGGCGTATTGGCACTGACGGCTTCAGGCAGGTCTTTCACCGCGGCGATCAGCGTCGGGCCATAGGGCAGCATCTTTGCGCTTTCGACCTGACGCGCGGCGTTCGAGGCGAAGTTGATGTATTTCAGCCCAAGATCGCGATAGGGCGACTTCGCGAGGATCACCCAGCTGTCGATGGCATAGACCGAGTTGTCCCAGATCGGCTTCAAATTCACGCCGCTTTTCTGTGCGTTCACGATACGGGCGGAATAGGAGATCGCCAGGTCGACATCGCCGGCGGCCAGCCATTCCGGTGCCTGCGCGCCCGCCTTCCACCACTGCACCAGCGGCTTTATCTTATCCAGCCTGGCAAAGGCGCGATCGACGCCGGCCTTGGTCGCCAGCACCTTGTAGACATCGGCCGGCGCCACGCCATCGGCCATCAGCGCGATTTCCAGGTTCAGCTTCGGACCCTGGCGCATCGCGCGCTTGCCCGGCCATTTCTGCGTGTTCCAGAAATCGGCCATCGCGGTGGGCTCGTTGCCCTTCAGGCGGTCGGCGTTGAACGACAGCAGCACCGCCCACACGATCGTGCCTGCGCCGCACTTGGTGGCGGCATGGTCGATGAAGCTGTCCTTCGGCGGCAGCTTGCTCCAGTCCAGTTCGGCGAAGACACCCTCCTCGCAGCCGCGGATCATCTCGGCGGTTTCCACCTGCACGACATCCCACGGCACCTCACCGGTGGACTGCATGGCCTGGAACTGGCCCCATCCGCCCAGATAGGTGTCCTCTTTGAAGGGGATCTTCTGCTCCTTCGCGAACGGATCGAAATACAGCACGCGCTGGCGGTCCTGCGACGCGCCGCCCCAACCGACGATGGTGAAGTCGCGGGCCTGCGCGGTGGCGGCCGTCCCGGCGATCACCGCGGCGGCCAGCAAGGTCGATAGCAGTTTCATCCCGAATCCCTTCCTGTATCTATCACTTCTTTTATCACGATCCCGCCCGGGCGCGGCTGCGCAGACGCTCGGTGCGCCAGCGCAACAGCTCGACCGTGCCCAGCAGCACGACCGAGACCAGGATCAGGAAGACCGCCAGCGCGATGATGCTGGGGTCCAGCTTGTCGCGCAGGGCATTGAACATCCGTCGCGGCACCGTGAATTGCTGCGGCCCGGCCAGGAACAGCGCCACCACGACATCGTCGAACGAGGTCACGAAAGCGAACACCGCGCCCGCCAGGACACCCGGTGCCGTCAGCGGCAGGGTGACGGTGCGGAACGCCGTCAGCGGGCCGGCACCCAGGCTCGCCGCGGCGCGCACCATGGTGCGATCGAATCCCTGCAGGGTTGCGCCGACGGTGATCACCACGAACGGCACCGCAAGCACGGTATGCGCCAGCACCAGGCCCGAGAATGACTGCACCAGGCCCATCTGTGCGAAGCCCAGGTAGATGGCCAGCGCCGTGATCACGATCGGCACGACCATCGGGCTGATCAGCAACGCCGCGATCAGCCGCTTGCCCGGGAAGTCGGCATAGGCCAGGCCATAGGCGGCCGAGGTCCCGATCGCGGTGGCCAGCACGGTGGTCGCCAGGCCGATCGTGACGCTGTTCCACAGCGCGGGCATCCAGGGCGTGGGTGCGAACACCGCTGCGTACCACTGCCAGGATGTGCCGCGCAGCGGATAGCTCAGGTAGCTGACGCCGTTCACCGACAGCGGCATGATCGCCAGGATCGGCACCAGCATGAACACGAAGCCCAGGCCGGCGACGATCCGGATCGCCGCGGCGCCGCAGCGATGCCCGACCGAGACATAGGGTGTGCCGCCGACCGCCATGCGCTAGCCCAGCTTCAACCCGGTTGCTCCGGCATAGCGGCCGAACACCGGGTAGATGATCGCGATGCAGCACAGCAGCAACAAAGCCAGCGCGCTGGCAAGCCCCCAGTTCGCGGTACCCAGCGCCAGTTCGGAAATCATGCCCGAGATCATCTGGTCTCCCGGTCCACCCACCAGCGCCGGCGTGACGTAGAAGCCGATGGCCAGGATGAAGACCAGCAGGCAGCCCGCGCCCAGGCCAGGGATGGTCTGCGGGAAATACACGGTGGCAAACGCCGAGATCGGGCCGGCGCCCAGCGACGCCGCGGCACGCACATGATCGCGCGGGATGCCCTTCATCACGCTGTACAGCGGCAGCACCAGGAACGGCAGCAGCACATGCACCATGGCGATGTAGACACCGAAGCGGTTGAAGATCAGCTGCTTGGGCTCGGCGATCAGGCCCAGCGCGATCATCGCACCGTTCAGGATTCCTTCCTTCTGCAACAATACGACCCAGGCGGCGGTGCGCACCAGCAGCGATACCCAGAAGGGCAGCAGCACCAGCATGAACAGCAGGCGGCCGGTGTTCCTGCCTGCCATCGCCATCACATAGGCCATGGGATAGCCGATCGCCGCTGCCAGCAGGGTGACGACGATGCTGATCCACAGCGTCACCTGAAGCCGGTCGACATAGACACGCTGTTCCACCGGCATCGCGCCGATGGCGCCATCCGGCTTCCGCTCCAGGTCCAAGGCCTGCAACAGGAAACGATCGGTGACCACGGTTGATGCGCCCTTCAACGCGCGCCAGGTCTCGATCTCGCCCCAGGCGGGATCGACGCGAATCAGCGCCGCGGCAAAGGGCGGTTTCAGATCGCCCGCCCGCCGTCCAGTCTTCATCGCCAGGCTGCGAAACCCGCTCATTTCATAGTTCAGCCGCGTGCTGACGACGGCCAGGCTCTTTGCCTCCATGGCGCCGCCGAATTCCTGCGCCACCAGGGCATAGGCTGCCTCGTCCGGCA
>CAYZKM010000226.1:0-7540 GCA_964478525.1 uncultured Bifidobacterium sp. | reverse complement strand
CGGGCCGGGCCGCCGAAGTGAAAGCGCTCGTCAACATGGTCATGAACATCAACACCGCCGGTCTAGCCGAGGGGCTGGGGCTCGCCGCCGCGCTTGGCCATGATTTGAACATGATCCGCGAGGTCTTCAGTCAGACCGGTGCCAATTCACGCGTGTTGGAAACCGACAGCGCCGACATGGTGGCCCGCGAGCATGACTGCTGGTTCTCCGCCGAGCATGCCGCCAAGGACAGCGGCATCGCCGCCGACGTGGCCAAGACCGTGGGCCTCAGCCTGCCTCTCAACGACGCCACCAAGGCGCAGGCGGCGATGGACTGGATCCGCGGCATCGTGGCCGAGCCCGAGATCGGCGTGATCTACACGGGCAAGGTGGTGAAGACCGCCGATTTCGGCGCCTTCGTGAACTTCCTGGGCTCGAAGGACGGGCTGGTCCATATCAGCGAACTGCAGCAGGGCCGGGTGGCCAAGACCACCGACGTGGTCAACCAGGGCGACACCGTGAAGGTGAAGGTCATCGGCTTCGACGACCGCGGCAAGGTGAAGCTGTCGATGCGGGTGGTCGACCAGGCCACCGGCGAGGACATCACCGAGCAGGTGGGCGCCCGTCCGCCGCGCCCCGAGCGCGAGGGTGGCGACCGTCCCGAGCGGGGCGAGCGCTTCGATCGCGGCCGTCGCGACCGCGACCACCGTGGCGAGCGCCGCGACCGTGGCGAGCGCGAGGCCGCCCCGGCGCCGGAAGGCTCGGACCAGCCGACGATCGGCGACTGACCGCCGGGACGATACGGCGGCGGATGGGCAGGCTTGCATCCGCCGCTTGTCGTCGTATCCGTAATACAAATTTAATACCTGGGGTGCGATTGTGTGACTTCGCACCCGACCCGGACAGGGCCGTTGGGGCAGATGCCCCGTAGAGGAAAGACACGCGGCGATGCAGGCGATCAACGCGATTCGCATGGGTGGTATCGAGGTCCTGCCTCTGGTTGAGGGCGGCAAGGGCGTCGCGATTTCAAACGGTATTTCAGCCGGGCATTGGGCCGCGTCCGGTGGTGTCGGCACATTCAGCGCCGTCAACGCGGACAGCTACGATCAGCAGGGACGTCCGATCCCGCAAATCTATCACAGCCGCACCCGGCGCGAGCGGCACGAGGAGCTGATCTCGTACGCCATCAAGGGCGCGCTGACGCAGGCGCGGCGGGCCTGGGACCTGGCTGGCGGCAAGGGCCGCATCCATGCCAACATCCTGTGGGAGATGGGTGGCGCCGAACGCATCATCACCGAGGTGCTGGAACAGGC
Organism: uncultured Bifidobacterium sp.; assembly: GCA_964478525.1. Lineage (GTDB taxonomy): Bacteria > Pseudomonadota > Alphaproteobacteria > Acetobacterales > Acetobacteraceae > Rhodopila. The sequence continues at coordinate 6,248 of CAYZKM010000226.1, read as the reverse complement.
CAAGGGCATCATCAACGGCATCACCTGTGGCGCCGGCATGCCGTACCGCCTGTCGGACATCGCGGCGAAGTTCAACGTCTACTACTACCCGATCGTGTCGTCCTCGCGCGCGTTCAACGCGCTGTGGAAGCGGGCCTATTCCAAGACGGCGCATCTGCTGGGCGGGGTGGTCTATGAAGACCCGTGGCTGGCCGGCGGCCATAACGGCCTGTCGAACAGCGAGGACCCGACCAGGCCGGAAGACCCGTATCCGCGCGTGCTCGCGCTGCGCAAGACGATGCGGGAGTTCGGGCTGAACGACACCCCGATCATCATGGCTGGCGGCGTCTGGTGGCTGGAGGAATGGGAGCACTGGATCGACAACCCCGAATTGGGGCCGATCGCGTTCCAGTTCGGCACCCGCCCGCTGCTGACCCAGGAAAGCCCGATCGGCGATGCCTGGAAGCAGCGCCTGATGACGCTGCAGGAAGGCGATGTGTTCCTGAACCGGTTCAGCCCGACCGGGTTCTACTCCTCGGCCGTGAACAACAGCTTCATCGGCGAATTGCGGGAACGCAACGAACGGCAGGTCGCGTTCTCTACCGAATCGGTGGGCGAGCACATCGCCGAGTACGGCGTCGGCCCGCGCCGGCGCATCGTGTTCCTGGCCCCCGCCGACCTGGAGCGTGTGCGCGGCTGGGAAGCGCAGGGCTTCACCGAGGGGCTGCGCACGCCGGATTCGACCCTGATCTTCGTCACGCCCGACAAGACCCGCGAGATCCTGGCCGACCAGGCGGACTGCATGGGCTGCCTGAGTTCCTGCCGGTTCTCGAACTGGGATCAGCACACCGCCGATTTCAGCACCGGCAAGAAGGCCGATCCGCGCAGCTTCTGCATCCAGAAGACCCTGCAGGACATCGCGCATCGCAGCAACCAGCCCGACGCGATCGAGAACAACCTGATGTTCAGCGGCCACAACGCGTATCGGTTCGCCAAGGACCCGTTCTACTCCAACGGCTTCATCCCCACCGTGAAGCAGCTTGTCGAACGGATCCTGACCGGACGTTGAACCTTTCGGGCCGGTGCCATGAAACTGCTGCTGATCAACCCGAACACCACCGCAGCCATGACCGAACAGATGGCGGCCGAGGCGCGACGCTTCGCCTCGGCCGGCACCGAGATCACCGCGGTGACCGCCGCCTTCGGGACCCAGTACATCGCCAACCGCGCCGAGGCCGCCATCGGCGGGCACGCGGTGCTGGACGCGATGGCGCGCCACGCCGGCGGGCATGACGCGGCGATCGTCTCGGCCTTCGGCGATCCCGGCCTGGCGGCAGCGCGCGAGCTGTTTGACATCCCAGTGGTCGGCATCGCCGAATCCGCCATGCTGACGGCCTGGACGCTGGGCCGGCGCTACTCGATCGTCTGCCTGTCGCAACGGCTGCGGCGCTGGTACATCGAATGCGCGCGGGAACACGGGCTGGACGGCCGCCTGGCCAGCGTGCGGGCGCTGGATGTGCCGATCCCCGATATCACGCAGGCCAAGGACCAGTTCCGCGACCGCCTGGTGGAAGAATGCCTGTGCGCGATCGACCAGGACGAGGCCGAGGTCATCATCTGCGGCGGCGGGCCGATCGCCGGTCTCGCGCGTGAATGTGCCACCCTGATCCCGGTCCCCACGCTGGATGGCGTCAGCTGCGGCGTGCGCCTGGCCGAGGCGCTGGTCGGGCTGCAGCCGCGCAAGGCCACACGCGGCAGTTTCGCCCGCCCGGCGCTGAAGCCGGCCCATGGCCTGGGCCCCGAACTGATGCGGCGCATCACCGGCGAGTAGCGCCGTGAGCTTCCTGACGACCTTCCCCGACGACGTCTATCCGACCCATGCCCTGGCGCCGCTGCTGCGCCCGGGCGCATTCTCGATCGCGCGCGCCCAGGCGCTGATGTGGCTGGCGCAGGCCGCGTATGAGACGACCGCCGGATCCCCCGGCAAGCTGGAACGCCTGCTCGCGCCCTGGGGCCTGGTCCCGCGCGCCCGGCTCAGCGCCGGCGGGACCGAGGGGTTCGTCGCCGAGACCGATGCCGCGCTGGTGGTCGCCTTCGCCGGGACCGATCCCGTGGTGGCGGCGAACTGGATGACGGATTTCGACATCCGCATCGGCCCGGACGGGCTGCATCGCGGCTTCGTCGGCGGGGTGGACAGCATCTGGACGGGTCTGACGGGCGCGCTGTCGGGCGTCACCAAGCCGCTGTTCCTGACCGGGCACAGCCTGGGCGGAGCGCTGGCCGTGGTGGCCGCCGCGCGCCTGGCGGACGCGACGATATCGCCGGGGGGGATCGCCGCCGTCACCACCTTCGGCGCCCCGCGCGTGGGCAACGACGGCTTCGCCGCTGCCTATCGCGCCGCCGGCCTGTGGCACCGCACCGTGCGCCTGCACCATGGCGCCGACCTGGTGCCGATGCTGCCGCCCACCGTCACCGGGCGGCTGCCGTTCCACGATATCGGCCTGGCGCTGCGCTGCCCGCATGGCGGGCGCTTCGCCGACGTGATGCCGCCGACGGAACAGCCCGACCCGCTGCCCGACTGGACCACCCTGCGCGACGGCTGGCGGCTGCTGCTGCGCCACGGCATTCCCAGCCATCCCGCCGGCGGGCCGGCCGGGCTGCTGATCGACAGCCTGCCGGTGTTCCTGCGCGACCATCTGCAGGATTGCTATCTGGAAGCCCTGGGCTGGACCTTCACCCGCCCGTCCGATTCCCGGCTGTCCATCAGCACCGCCGATGCCGACGCCTTCCTGCGCGCCGGGCAGGATGCCCTGGCCCATAGCGGGCGGCGGCTGTCGTCGCTGCTGAACAGGTTCCGTCCCTGACGCACCACCAGGATTGACGCCACGCCCGCCGACAGGAACCTTGGCCCGGTCAGCATCACAGGATCACCCATGACCTTCGCGGAAGGCCCCACCCCAGGCCGTAACCTGGCAACCCAGGTCATGCTCGGCATCTGCACCGCCATTCTGGGCGTCGTGGCCCTGGCCGTCGCCGAGAACATCTTCGCCCCGCTCGCCTTCGCCCTGTTCGTCATCGCCCTGGTCTGGCCGCTGCAGGCCGCCCTGCAACGCACCCTGCCCAAGCTGGTCGCGCTGGCCATCAGCATCGGCGCCACCATCCTGGTCATGAGCGTGTTCGGCTGGATCATCACCTGGGGCTTCACCCGCGTCGCCCGCCATGTGATCGGCGAGGCTCCGCGCATCCAGCTGCTGTACGCCCAGCTGACTGCCTGGCTGGAAGGCCACGGTATCGTCGTCGCCAGCCTGTGGGCCGAGCATTTTTCGGTTGGATGGGCACTGCGGCTGCTGCAGGGGCTGACCGCGCGGCTGAACGCCATGCTGAGCTTCTCGATCGTCGTGGTGATCTACGTGATCCTGGGCCTGCTGGAGGTGGACGTCGTCGCCCGCAAGCTGGCCGGCATGACCAGCGGCGCCGCCGGCGGGGTGCTGCTGGCCGGCAGCCAGCGCACGGGGGCCAAGCTGCGCCGATACATGATGGTGCGCACGCTGATGAGCATCGTGACGGGCGCGCTGGTATGGGCATTCGTATCGCTGTGCGGACTGCCGCTGGCGATGGAATGGGGCGTGATCGCCTTCGCCTTCAACTACATCCCGTTCATCGGCCCGCTGGTCGCGACCGTGCTGCCGACGCTGTTCGCCACGGCGCAGTTCGACGCCTGGCAGAACGCGCTGCTGGTGTTCGCCGCGCTGAACCTGATCCAGTTCATCGTCGGCAGCTATCTGGAACCGCGCATCGCCGGCAGCGTGCTGGCGATCTCGCCGTTCCTGGTGCTGCTGTCGGTGTTCTTCTGGACCTTTCTGTGGGGCATCGCGGGCGCGTTCATCGGCGTGCCGATCGCCATCGCGATCCTGACCCTGCTGGAACAGCACCCGTCCAGCCGATGGGTGGCCGCGCTGCTGGGTGGCGCCGATGGGAAGCCGACGTGATGCGGCCGATCCTGGACCCGCGCGCCGGCGACCTGGAAGACGACGCGTCCAGCACCAAAAGCCAGTCGATGATCGCGCTGGCCGGCACGCTGCTGGCCGAGATCAGCCTGCCCAAGCTTTTCGCCGTCTGGGTGCTGCTGATCGGCCTGCCCGGCCTGCTGCTGGGCGCGACCCCGCTGCTGGCCTCGATCTGGCTGGCATCGGTGATGTCCAAGACCTCGGCCGCGCTGACCGAGTTCTGGCCCATCCTGTTGCTGATCCCCGTGCTGTCGGTCGGCTGGTTCCTGGGCCGGCGGCTGCTGCGCCTGGCGGAAAGCAGCTTCTGGTCGCTGAACGCGCTGGCGATCCAGCCGGTCTATATCTTCGCCCGCGAGGGGCTGCGCCACCTGGCCGAGGCGATCTGGGCCGGCAAGGCCGATGCGGCGGCGCGCGCATCGCTGCGATCCAGCGCCGCGGCCGCCGCCGGGGTGGTGGTCTGCGTCGCCGGCCTGGCGCTGGTGGCCTGGGTATTCCCGTTCACCCGCTGGACCGGCAGCCTGGCCGACCTGGCCACGCCGCTGCGCATGACGCCGTCGCTGCTGGCCAACGGCACCGTGCTGATCGCCGGATATTTCGCCATCGCCGGCCTGGTCTGGGGCATCGCCGACGCCGTCATGCCGCAGCCGCGGGACCTGGGCGGGTTTGCCGCCCCGCCCGAGGGTGGGCGCCGCTGGCGCGTCGCGCACCTGTCCGACATCCACACGGTGGGCGAGCGCTATGGCTTTCGGGTCGAGAGCGGGCGGGCCGGGCCTCGGGGCAACGAACGGTTCCGCCAGGTGATGGCCGAGCTGGACCGGCGCGACAAGGCGGACCCGCTGGATGTGCTGCTGATCACCGGGGACCTGACCGATGCCGGGCGATCGGCCGAATGGGCCGAGTTCCTGGCCGCCATCGCCCCCTATCCCAGCCTGCGCGCGCGCATGGTCGTCCTGCCCGGCAACCACGATGTCAACGTCGTCGACCGCGCCAGCCCGGCTCGGCTGGAGCTGCCCGGCAGCCCGACCAAGCGGATGCGCCAGATGCGCACCCTGTCGGCGATCGAGGCCGTGCAGGGCAGCCGCCTGCGCGTGGTCGATGCCACCCAGCGCCGGATCGGCGTGACGATGACCGAGGCGATGGCCCCCCACGCCACGGCGATCACCGCCTTCGCCGATATCGGGTCGCGCCGGCTGTCGCGCGCGCTGGAAGGGGTGTGGGAAGCCATGTTCCCCCTGGTGCTGCCGCCCGATGCGCCCGACGGGCTGGGCGTGATCGTGCTGAACTCCAACGCCGAGACCCATTTCTCGTTCACCAACGCGCTGGGCCTGGTGTCCGCCGAACAGACCCGCGCGATGGAGGCCGCGACGGCGCAATACCCACGGGCGTGCTGGGTGATCGCGCTGCATCACCACATGACCGAGTATCCGCAGCGCGCCAAGGCGCTGTCCGAGCGGATCGGCACCGCACTGATCAACGGCAGCTGGTTCCTGCGCCGGCTGCGGCACCTGGCCGACCACGCGGTGCTGATGCACGGGCACCGCCATATCGACTGGATCGGCGCCTGCGGGGGAATGCTGATCGTGTCGGCGCCGTCGCCGGTGATGGACGCGACGGATGCGGACCAGACCTATTTCTACATCCACACGCTGGCGGTCGGCGATGACGGCAAGCTGCGCCTGCTGACGCCCGAGCGTGTCACCATGCCCGGACGCACCGGCGTCGACGCGGCGTGGGGATAGAGCATGATCCCGCTGAGCGGAACCGTGGCAGCGGGTGAATCATGCGATCAGACAATAAGATAGCGCGCGCTGACCGTTTACGGTCAGCCGGAAAGCGCGCTAGCGCATGATCACGCTGAGCGGAACCGTGGCAGCGGGTGAATCATGCGATCAGACAATAAGATAGCGCGCGCTGACCGTTTACGGTCAGCCGGAAAGCGCGCTAGCCTGTTGCGGCCGAGCGATCGGGGAAGGGTGGGGTGAACGGGACACTGCGGTGTGGCGGTGAATGCCCCGACAGCCCACGCTCAGTAAGGGCGGTCGCCCCGCACGAGCATGCGATACAGGCGGCGATGCTGACTGTGGTCGTAGTCGAAGCCGGCCTTATGCAATGACGCGCGGTCATCGATGATCAGCAGGTCGCCCGGCTGGTACTCATGCGCATAGCAGAACTCGGGCTGTGTGATCCTGTCGGTCAGGTCCTGGAGGAAATCCTGGGTTTCCTCGGGTGACATGCCCGTGACCGTCTCGGTCTTGGCCTTGT
>CAYZKM010000225.1:0-7569 GCA_964478525.1 uncultured Bifidobacterium sp. | reverse complement strand
CGCCCCCGTCGTCGCCCGGTTCCTGGGCTGGCGGCCCGTGCTGTCGGCCGGCTCGGAGGCCTATTGCGCGGCCGTGCGCGCCCATCCGCTGGTCGCCGCCTGGTATGACGGGGCGCGGGCGGAACCCGAGTCCTGGATCGTCGACGGCTACGAAACCCCGCCATGACCGGACGCGCCCGTTCGCTGGACCATGTCGGGATCGTCGGTCCCGACCTGGCTGCCCTGGCCCGCAGCTTCACCGACCTCGGCTTCCACGTCACCCCGCTGGCGCGCCACCAGGGCGGGCGGACCGCCAACCATTGCGTGATGCTGGATGGCAGCTACCTGGAGCTGGTCTCGACCATCGACGGTGGTACCTCGGCCACGCTGGCCCGCTTCCTGGCCCGCTATCCCGGTATCCATATCCTGGCGCTGGGCATCGATGACGAGGACGCGGCGATCGCGAGGCTGGCGCGCGCCGGCCTGGCCGGGCTGGACGCGTCCCGCACCTCGCGCGCCCTGAACGACGCAACGGCCGATGCCCCGCAGGTGGCGTTCACCCTGGTGACGCCGCCCGACCCGCCCGAGGGGCGCACCCATCTGATCCGCCACCTGACGCCCGAGGTGATGTGGCAGGAACCGCTGCTGGCGCATGACAACCACGCCGACGCGCTGGTCGAGGTGCTGATCGCCTCGGGCGAGCCGGCCGCCGCCGCGGCGCGCTTCTCGACCCTGGCCGGCCGGCCCGTCAGCCCCGACCCGGTCGGCGGCTATGCGCTGGACCTGCCGCGCGGCCGCATCCGCCTGCTGCCGCCCGAGGCCCTGGATTCGCTGCTGCTGGCCCCGGTTCCACCCACCCTGCCCTGGATCGCCGGCCTGACCCTGCGCACCGGGGACGGCAACGCGAGCCTGGCGCGCCGCCTGACCGACCGCCGGATCCCGCACGAACGATCCGATGATGCGATCCTGCTGGAAGCGGCGGGCGTGACGCTGCGCTTCGTGCCGCACGGTCCCTGACGGACCCGGCATTTCTGGCCCGGCATTTCTGGAGAAACCGATGGCGCGTATACCGGCCCCCGACAAACCCCGATCCTCGACGGCGCTGTATGCCGTCCTGGGCATATTGATGGCGGCATTGCTGCTGGGCACTGGCGGATTTCTGTGGTTCAGCGGCGGCAGCCCGGCGCGATCGATGATCGGCGGGCCGTTCACGCTGCAGACCGGCGACGGCAAGACCGTCAGCGACAAGGATTTCCGCGGCAAGTATATGCTGGTGTATTTCGGCTATACGTTCTGCCCCGACGTCTGTCCGACATCGCTGAACGCCGTCGCCGATGCGCTGGAACGGATGGGACCGAAGGCGGACCGGATCCAGCCGGTCTTCATCACGGTCGATCCCGCGCGCGACACGCCCCCCGTGGTCAAGCAGTATGCCGCCGCGTTCGGGCCGCGCATCATCGGCCTGACCGGGTCGCAGGCGCAGATCGACGCCGTGGCAAAGGCCTATCGCGTGTACTACAAGGAACACCGGACCGGTCCCGGACCGAACGATTATTCGATGGATCACAGCTCGGTGCTGTACCTGATGGGGCCCGACGGGTCGTTCATCGGCCCGCTCCGCGCCGAACAATCGCCCGAGGACCTGGCCGCGGCGCTGACACGGCTGACGTCGTAGCGCATGATCACGCTGAGCGGAATCGTGGCAGCGGGTGAATCATGCGCTCAAACAATGAGCTAGCGCGCGCTGACCGGTTACGGTCAGCCGGAAGGCGTGCTCGCGCATGATCACGCTGAGCGGAATCGTGGCAGCGCGCGCTGGCCGGTTACGGTCAGCCGGAAGGCGCGCTCGCGTCAGGGCAGGATCGGCTCCAGCGCCCGCAGCAGCAGCGTGACCTGACGCTTCCAGTCCATGCGCGCCATGGCGGCGGCGGCGCGGGCGCCCATCGCACGGGCGGCCTCGCGGTCGCGCCAGACCTGTTCCAGCGCCTCCACGGCTTCCTCGACGGCACTTTCGCCCCAATCGGTGCCGTCCAGCCCGTCGCGGCTGACGATGCCCTGCCGCGTCAGGGGCAGGGCCACATCGCCCATGGCCAGCAGGTCCAGATGGCCGGTGTTGGCCGACAGGATCACCGGCACGCCGCAGGCCATGCATTCCATGGCGACCAGGTTGGTGCCGCCCTCGGCGCGGTTCGGGAACAGCGCGACATCGGCTTCGCGGATCACATGCGGCATGGCGATGTTGGGGGTCGGACCGATCGGGATCACCGCATCGGGCGGGATGGCGTTGGCCGCCGCCCAGCCCACGATATCGGGCGTCCCATCGGCGGACGGGCGCGGCGGCTCCATCCCGGGGATGCCGACCGCACCGGCGACCAGGCTGGACCACGGCTGGTGCCAGGCGGCCATCAGCATCGCCTCGGGGTGGCGGCGGTGGAAGGCACGGAACGCCGCCAGCACCAGGTCCTGGCCCTTGCGGAACTCCAGCTTGCCGCCCGAGAACACGATGAAGCGCCCGGCCGGCGTGGTGCCCGCCCGCGGCGCGGGGTGGAAGATGCTGGTGTCGATCCCCTGCAGCACGGTCGTCGTGCCGACGAGGCCCTGTGCTTCCAGGAAGCGCTGGTTCCAGCTGGACCCGACGACCACCAGGGCAAGCTCCTCGGCCCGCTGCCGCCCTTCGGTGCTGATGCGGGTCTGTTCCAGGAAGGCGACGCCGACGGTGGGTGACCCGACCAGCGTCCGGCCATGCGCCGACCGCCCCAGGCCCTGGAAATCATTGGCGACGGCCGTCAGCACCAGCCCGTCCACCGCCAGGACCGGCGCGGCGGCGGTGGCCAGCGCCGCCCACAGCTGCCGCGACTGCGTCATGGGCGGGACCAGCATCGCGTCCCGCAGCGGATCCAGCACCAGGTCGGACGGGCTGATCTCGACCGAGGTCAGCGGCGAGAAAACCGGATGGCCGGCGGTCTGCAGCATCAGGTTCAGGCCGTTGACGCCCCAGCCGTAGAAGCTGGAAACGCCCCAGCAGAACACCAGCGGCGCCCGTCCGTCAGGCGGGCGGATGGACAGGACGGGGACGCCGGTCATCGCGGCCGCGCGGTCACCAGCGGCGATAGCCAGGTCCCCAGCCGGGGCGGTTGTAGTATCCCCAGCCCGGCCGGTTGTAATAGCCCCAGCCGCCGCCGACCACGACCGGTCCGCCCAGATAGACCGATGGCGGATAGCCGACATAGCCCGGCACGGGCACCGGCACCGCGGCATACGGATACGGATAGGGCACCGGCGCCGTGGCATAGCCCACGGGCGGGGCCTGCTGCACCGCGTTGCCCTTGGAATACATGCACTGGGCATAGATGGTGTCGTAGTGCTGCTGCACGTTGCCGGCCGCATAGGCAGCGTTGTTGGCGCCGACGGCGGATCCCACCACCAGCCCGGTCGCCCCGCCGATGGCGGCACCCGCCCCGGCCGAACCGCTCAGCGAGCCGATCGCCGCGCCCATGCCGGCCCCCAGCGCGGAACCCACCACCGCACTGCCGACCGCGGCGTTGTTCGCCGCCATCGCCGGGCTTTCGCCGCCCGTGCCCTGCGCGGCGATCATGCGGCAGATCCCGTCATCCTGCTGGAAGGTCGCGTAATCCTTGCCGGCAGGCGGCAGCGCCATCACCGACGGGCCAGCCGGCACCGCCGGGGCGCAGGCGGCCACCGCCGCGGCGGACAGCAAGGCCAGGGACGGAATCACACGATGCATCAGCTTCAATCCTCGGCCACCGCGCCAGGCGGGGCTTTGATCACGTCGGTCTCGGTCCGTCTTTTATCAAGCCGGAAAGGGGCGAAACCGTGGCATGGCGGAATTGATAGCACGCAAAGTCGCGCCGCGTGCCGCTTTTCGTTGACTTTCACGAATCGCAGGCCGCTAAATCCCCGCGAAGTCCATGCAAGAGACCAGGCCGAACAGAACGGCCACAGGGAAGGAATCGACTCGATGTCCGTCTCCACGACGATCGAGATCACGGCTCCCGCTCGACGCACGACACGCTCACGCTGGCGCGGAGGCCTGCTCGGAAAGGACTATATCTGGGCATTGGCGTTCATAACGCCCTATGTCGCCGTCTTTCTCGCCTTCGTCCTGTACCCGGTCGCCTATGGCCTGTGGCTGGGCAGCGACCCGTCGACCTATGTCGCGCTGTTCGACGATCCGATCTATCCGCGCGCCGTGGTCAACACGCTGCTGTACCTGGCGATCGGCGTAAACCTGAAGCTGTTCCTGGCACTTTTGCTGTCGGGATACTTCATGCGCACAAGCTGGTGGACGCGCGGACTGCTGCTGGTCTTCATGCTGCCCTGGGCGGTGCCGGCAATCCCCGGCTATATCTCGATCCACTGGATGCTGAACGGGCAATGGGGCCTGGTGAACAATGTCATCTGGAGCCTTTTCCAGGTGGACGGCCCGCCATGGCTGGACCAGTCGACCTTCGCGCTGGGGTCGGTGATCTATGCCTATATCTGGAAATGGACACCGTTCTGGACATTGATCTTCCTGGCCGGACGCATGGCGATCCCGCGCGAATTGTATGAGGCCGCCGAAGTCGACGGCGCCAACAAGCTCGATCGGTTCACCAACATCACCTGGCCGCTGATGGCCAATCTGTACATCGTCTGCACGCTGCTCAGCACCATCTGGTCACTCGGCGACTTCAATGTCGTGCACTTCATATCCGGCGGCGGACCAGCGATGTCGACGCATGTGCTGGCAACCCTCGGCATCCGCAACGCCTTCGAGATCGGCAACCCGGCGCTCGGCATGGCCTGCGTCATCTCGGCGCTGCCACTGCTGATCCCGCTGGTCGTGCTGCTGATGCGGCGCCTGTCGCGCGGCGAGGTGCAGCTATGAGCGCGACCACCGCCCCGCACCAGGCGGGGATGTCGGCGCGGCGGATGCGGCGCGTGACCGATGCCGCCGCGGTCGGGCTGGCGGCGATCCTGGTGCTGTGGTCGACCCTGCCGCTGTACAACATGATCCGCGTGGCGTTGCAGACCAAAGAGGAAGTCTTCAGCACCGAGATCTTCCCGCCATCCCCGTCGCTGGACAGCTTCGTCGCGGTGATCCACGAAGCCTATTGGCTGCTGCAGAATTTCTGGGCACAGATGGGCAACAGCTTCACCATCGGCGTCGCGGTCGCCTTCCTGACCCTGGCGATCGGCACGCTGACCAGCTTCACGGTCGGGCGGCTGCGCATCCGCCATGGCTGGATGCTGACCAACGCCGCGCTGCTGACCTATGTCATTCCGATGTCGTTCCTGGCGATCCCGATCTACTGGATCATGCGGCGCTATGGCATCTCGGACACCGCATGGGCGGTCATCGCGGTAGAGGTCACCTTCGCCACCCCCTATGCCATCTTCATCTTCCAGCAATACGGATCATCGATCCCGCACGAGCTGGACGAGGCCGCGCGCATCGACGGCGCATCGCCTCCACAAATCTTCTTCCGCATCTATCTGCCGCTGATGGCACCGGCCCTGGTTGCGATCGGCACCTATGCGCTGCTGCTGTCGTGGAACGAGTACCTGTATTCGTTCCTGCTGCTGTCGTCGGAAAAGAACCTGACCGTGCCGGTGGGCCTGGGCAAGTTCCTGAACAGCGACGAGGCACCGTGGAACTATCTGATGGCGGCGGCGATCATGTACGGCCTGCCGCCGCTGGTGGTCTACTACGCCTTCCGCCGGCACATGAGCGGCGGGCTGACCATGGGCGGCGTGAAAGGATAGCCGCCCCGCACCCGGCGATTGATCCACCGCAATGCGCGCGGTATCCCGGACCCGGCACAAGCCTTCCGCGATATCGCCGCAACGGGGGATCATCCAGCCATGGCCGGCGCTGCCTCTATCCAGGGTCACGACAAGTACCAGCTGGTGCTGTCCATGGCGCGCCGCCAGCCGCCACTGCCCACCGCCGTCGTGCATCCCTGCGACGATGTATCCCTGACCGGCGCCATCGACGCCCACCGGCTTGGCCTGATCCAGCCGATCCTGGTCGGCCCGCAGGCGCGGATCGAAGCACTGGCCGCAAAGCTTCAAGTGGACATCAGCTCCTTCACACTGGTGCCGTCGCAGCACAGCCACGACTCGGCCGCCCGCGCGGTGGAGCTGGTGCGCCAGGGCAAGGCCGAGGCGCTGATGAAAGGCAGCCTGCACACCGACGAGCTGATGGCCGCGGTGGTTGCGCGTGAAACCGGCATCCGCACCGGACGGCGGCTGAGCCATTCGTTCATCATGGATGTGCCGGGATACAGCGCGCCGCTGATCATCACCGATGCCGCGGTCAATATCGCCCCGACCCTGGCCGAGAAAATGGACATCGTGCAGAACGCGATCGATGTCGCGCATGCGCTGGGGCTGGACCGCCCGCTGGTCGCCATCCTGTCGGCGATGGAGACCGTGAACCCCAACGTGCCATCCACGATCGAGGCCGCCGCGCTGTGCAAGATGGCCGATCGCGGACAGATCACCGGCGGCATCCTGGATGGCCCGCTGGCACTGGACAACGCGATCAGCCCCGAGGCGGCGCAGATCAAGCACATCGTCTCCCCCGTCGCCGGTCACGCCAACGTGCTGGTGGTGCCGGACCTGGAGGCGGGGAACATGCTGGCCAAAAGCCTGTCGTTCCTGGCAGGGGCGGAAAGCGCGGGCATCGTGATGGGCGCCCGCGTGCCGATCATCCTGACCAGCCGAGCGGATTCGGTGGTCACACGGATCGCGAGCTGCGCGGTGGCGGTGCTGGTCGCGGCGGCGGCGCGGGAGCGTATCGCGGCGGCCCTGCGCAAGGCCTGAGCCGGCGTTTGACGCCATGCCGGGCGTCGGCGAAGTTGCGTGCCTACGACAATCCGGAGTGTTCCCGATGGCCCTTCAAGGCGGCTGCCTGTGCGGCAAGGTGCGTTATGTGTTCAAGGCCGATCCGATCTTCGTTGGGATCTGCCATTGCACGAACTGCCAGAAGCAGTCGGGCGCCGCGTTCTCGGTCAATGTCGGCGTGCGGAACGACGCGCTGCAGCTGACCGGCACGCTGCAGACCTATGTCGACCATGGCGACAGCGGGCGGCAGGTGCTGCGCCGGTTCTGTCCGAACTGCGGGTCGCCGGTGATCACGGATGCCCAGGCGTATCCGGGCATCCACATCGTGAAGGCGGGCACGCTGGACGATCCCGGCCAGGTCAGGCCGGGGCGGCAGATCTTCTGTGCCAGCAAGCATCCGTGGATGCCGGTCCTGGACGGCATGCCGGCCTTCGACAAGGCCCCGCCGCCGGCATGACCGACGGCGGGTGCCGCGCGCGCTATCCGACGAAGGCGCCGCCATTCACATCCAGGATGGCGCCCGACATATAGCCCGCGCCGGCCGTGCTGAAGTCGCTCGTCCCGGTGTAGGAGAACTGGATTTCCGCGTTGTCGGGCGAGTTGTCGAGGATCGTGGTGGTGAAGAGCAACGGATCCAGGTCCGAGACCGAGAAGGTGCCGGCGGGGAGAACGGCAAAGAGGGTGATCGTGTCCTCGTTGTTGCTGCTGAGGATCAGGTCGACCTGGCCCTTCGGCGTGAGG
>CAYZKM010000224.1:0-7578 GCA_964478525.1 uncultured Bifidobacterium sp. | reverse complement strand
CCTGCAGGAAGGTCGTGCCGGCAACCTGGAAGGTCGCGCCAAGCTGCTTATACTGCTGCGCCATCTGCTGCGGGGCGGCCGTGATCGAGACCAGCATCACGTCGGGCTTGGAGTCGGCGATTTTCAGCAGCGCCGGGCGGAAATCGGTCTGGCCGAACTGCGTCGGCTCCTGCGCCAGGATCGTCCCGCCCGCCGCGGTGTAGTGCTTGATGTAGTTGTCGCGGCCCGAGATGCCGGCGGCACTGTTCTCGAACAGGATCGACGCCCGGGCCTTGCCCGACTTCACCAGCCACCGGGACAGCACCGCGATCTCGTCGCCGATCGTCGGCAGCGTATTCATCAGGAACGGCGAGGCGGTGGCCAGCGCATCCGCCTGCGCACCGGCATTCATCAGCAGCACCTTCTTGCGGGTGGCCAGCGGCGCCATCGCCAGCGACGGACCCGAGAACGAGGTGAAGATCATCGGCATCTTCTGCAGATCGACCATCTTGTTGAAGCTCAGCACAGACTGGTCGGGCTTGCCCTGGTTGTCCTCGAACACGATCTCGATCGTGTTGCCGCGGACACCGCCCTTGGCGTTGATCTTGTCCAGCGCGAACTGGATGCCGCGCTGCTGCTGCGTGCCGATCAGCCCGCCGGGCCCGGTCAGCGGCAGGATGGCGCCGAAGCGGATGGTTTCGGCCCAGGCCGATCCCAGGGTGAGCATGGCGGCAAGTGCGGCGGCCACCGCGACGCGGACGGTTCGGAACATGGCGCGTTTCCTGTATTCAACTTGTCCCTCGCTTATGCCCGCCGCCAGGGCCGGTCAAGCAGGGGGCCCGGCTTTCCCGACGCCGGCGCGCGGTGTAAGGATGGGCCAGGAAGCGAGACGGACAGGACAAGACCGCCCATGAGCAAGCACGTGGTCGCGACGGTAGGCGAAATCCCCCCCGGAGAGCGGAAACTGGTGACCGTCCGTGGCCGCCCCATCGCGGTGTTCAACCTGGAAGGCCAGTTCTTCGGCCTGTTCAACCGCTGCCCGCACCAGGGCGGACCGATGTGCGAGGGCATCCTGACCGGGCTGATCCAGTCGAACGAGCCCGGCCATTACGAATACTCCCGCAAAGGGGAGATCCTGCGCTGCCCCTGGCACGGCTGGGAATTCGACGTCCGCAACGGCCAGAGCTTCTGCGACCCCGAGAAGATCACCCTGCGCAGCTACCCCATCGAGGTGGCCGAGGGCGAGCGCGTCGCGCAGGGGCCGTACACAGCAGAGACGATCCCGGTGACGATCGAGGAGCAGTACGTCGTGGTGGAGATGTAGGGGGTTCCTCGCCCTCTCAGATCGCCCCTTCCCGCTTCAGCGCCTCCACACCCTCGGCGCCCAGCCCCAGCCAGTCCCCATAGATCTCGGCATTGTGCTGCCCCAGCGTCGGGCTGGGCAGCGTCGGGACACGATCCGCGCCGTGCAGGCGCAGCGGCGAGTTCGGCACGACGATCGCGCCCAGCGATGGATGGTCGATCCGCTCCAGCATGCCGCGCTGATGCATGTGCGCGTCGTTCATCACCTCGACCGCGTTGCGCACCGGGGCGCACGGCACCTTGAACTTCTTTGCAATTGCAACGATCGCGGCCTTGTCCATGGTCCGGGTCCAGGCGGTGACCACCGCCTCGGTCTCCTCCATGTGCTTCGCGCGCTGGGCGTGGGACACGAAGCGCGGATCGTCCTGCAAATCCTGACGCCCCATCGCCTGCAGCAGGTTCAGCCAGTGCTGATCGGTCACGACATGCACCGCGACATGGCCATCGGTGGTGGGGAACGCATTGTACGGCGCGCTCGACAGGCCCGCCTGGCGGTTGCCCGCCTGCGGCGGCACCTTGCCGGTGCGGTGGTAGTAGTCATAGCTGGCGGCCAAGGACGGGTACACCGTCTCCTGCATCGCCACTTCCACCAGCTGCCCCTGCCCGGTGCGGTCGCGCTGGAACAGCGCCGTCATCACCGCGGCGTATAGATGGATGCCACCCATGAAGTCGACCAGGGTCGGCCCCGCCTTGGTCGGCGGCCCGTCCGGCTGTCCGGTCACGCTCATGATCCCCGACACCGCCTGGATCGTGAAATCCATCGCCAGATTGTCGCGATCGGGCCCCGAGATGCCGAACCCCGTCCCGGTCGCATAGACCAGGCGCGGATTGATCTTGCGCAGCACGTCATAGCCGACGCCCAGGCCGTCCAGCGTGCCCGGCGAGAAATTCTCCAGCAGGACATCGGCCTTCGCGACCATCTGCTGCAGCAATTCCTTCCCGCGGGGCGATTTCAGGTTCAGCGTCACGGCCCGCTTGTTGGCGTTCAGCATCGCCATCGGCAGGGTCGTGTCGCCGCCGGTCGCCATGACGCGGCGGCGCAACGGTTCCCCGCCGGGCGGCTCGATCTTGATCACATCCGCCCCGCCCTTCGCCATCAGGAAAGTGGCATAGGGGCCCTGGAAGATCTGGCCGAAATCCAGCACGGTGATTCCGGCCAGCGGTGTGGTCATGACCTTGTGCTTTCCATGTCGTGATGCAGCCGGATCAGCCCTTCATCAGGACGATGTCGAACGTCACCGCCAGCGCGCCGGGTTCCTTGCCGGCGGCCGGCTTGGGGTCGGTGATCAGCGCATCCTTGCGAGCCGAGCTGTTGAGCCAGCTGTCGGTGGCGTTGTAGTGCTCGCCGGTGAAGTACATCTGGGTGACCAGCTGCTCGGTCTTGCCGGTGATCTTGAAGTGGACATGCGCGGGCCGCCAGCGATCCGGCGCGACCTCATAGGCGCGCGGGCGGACGGTCTTGAAGCTGTAGTTGCCCTGCGCATCGGTGCGGGTGACGGCGAAGCCGGCGAAATTCGGGTCCAGCGGCGGGGCGGTGTCGTCGTTCGGATGGGCATAGCGGCCATGGGCGTTGCACTGCCAGATCTCGATCTCCACATCCGGCACCGGCTGGCCGGCCTTGTTCAGCACGCGCCCCGACAGGTACAGCACAGTGCCGGCCGCCTTGCCGCCATTGGTCAGGTCGCCGCCCTGCACCGGGGTGTGCATGAACGGATAGAACGGGCCCAGGATCTGCGGCGGGGTCGTCAGCAATTCGGTCTGCGTCGCCATGGAACGTCTCCTGACTTCGGAATGGGCGTTGGGCCCTGATCCCTGTATCATCGCCATATGCTGACAGAACCGCAACGGGGTTTCCTGGCCCGCAGCCGCCACGCCCATCTGGCCACCGCCGATGCCGCCGGCGCGCCGCACCTGGTGCCGGTTTGTTTCGTGATCGAGAACGACGCACTGTACATCACGATCGACGAAAAGCCCAAGCGCACCGACATCCCGTTGAAGCGCCTGCGCAACATCCTGGCCAACCCGCAGATTGCCGTCACCGCCGACCGTTGGGACGAGGACTGGACCCGCCTGGCCTGGGTCATGCTGCGCGGGGTGGCCGAGATCCTGGCTGATGGCGCCGAACACGACCGGGCACAGGATCTGCTGCGCGGCAAGTATCCGCAGTATCGCGCGATGGACATCGTCGCGCTGCCGGTCATCGCGCTGCGCATCCGCCGCGTCCTGGCCTGGGGCGACCTGTCCCGCTAGGCTGGGCGAATGGACACGCTGACGCTCGCGGTTGTTTCGCGCAACTACTTCAACATGCCCGCCTGGATCGCCCGCGACAAAGGCCTGTTCGCGGCCGAGGGGCTGGACGTCTCGATCGCGCACATCGAGGCGATCGAGGGTGTCAACGACATGCTGCGCGACGGGCGCGCGCAGCTTGCCTACGGCGTGACCGAGCATGTGATCCTGGATGCCGAGGCCGGCGGATCGCAGGTCATCATCGGCGGCAACGTCAACCGTCTGCCGTTCTCGCTGATCGCGCATCCCTCGATCCGCTCGATCGCCGAGTTGCGGGGCAGGCGGATCGGCGTTTCCTCGATCCGCGCGGGCAGTTCGTCGCTGATCATGCGGCTGCTGGCCGAGCATGGGCTGCGGTATCCGGGGGATTATGAGCTGGTGCCGTGCGGTCCGATCCTGGCGCGGTGGGACATGCTGCGCACCGGCGGGATCGATGCGGGGCTGCAGGGGGCGCCGCTGAACCACATCGCGATGGACGCGGGGTTCATCGCGCTGACCGATCCGCGGACGGCGTTCCCGGATTTCCAGTTCACATCTCTGAACGTCCTGTCCGACTGGGCTGGGGCGAACCGCGACCTGCTGCTGCGCTTCCTGCGCGCCTTCCTGCGGGCGCATGACTGGTTCTTCGCCGACCGCGACGGGTCTGCCCGCATCGCGATGATGCAGACCGGCGTGAACCGGCGCTATGCCGACCTGGCCTGGGACGAGATGACGCGCGACGGCATCTTTCCCCGCGACGGGACGGCCAACGCGGCGGCGGTCGCGACGCTGATCGAGACCAGCGCGCTGATCCGCGACCTGCCCGCCCGCCGGCGCACCCGCGCAGCCGACTATATCGACCACAGCTGGCTGGATGCCGCCCGCGCCAGCCTTGCGGAGGACCGCGCATGACCATCGACTATGGCGACCGCGCCCGCCTCGGCGTGATGGTCCCGTCGGGCAATGCCGTTGCAGAACCGGAACTGCGGGCGATGCTGCCGCCGGGTATCGGGCTGCTGGTGACGCGGCTGGCGCTGACCGGAAGCTCCGAGGCGCAGCTTCTGGGCATGCTGGACGGGCTGGAAAACGCCGCCCGCCTGCTGGCCGATGCCAAGGTCGACCGGTTGGCATTCCATTGCACTGCCGTATCCACCTTCGCGCCGCATCTGGCCGGGGAAATCCGCGCCCGCATCGATGATGCCGCCGCCATCCCGTCGCTGGCCACCGCCGATGCCATCCTGGCCGCGCTGGCCGCCCTGCGGGCGCGGCGGGTGCTGCTGGTGACGCCCTATGTCGCGCCGGTGCATCAACGGGAAGTCGACTACCTGCAAGCGCACGGCTTCGAGGTGCTGGACGGCGGCTGCCTGGGGGCCGCCACCAACGACGAGATGGGCCGCATCCCGCCCGACGCCATCGCCGAGCAGGCCAGACAGGCGATGCGGGCGAATCCAGGGGCCGATGTCTGCTTCATCAGTTGCACGGCAATCCGTTCGGCCGGCCTGATCGCCGATCTTGAAGCGGAGATCGGCATCCCTGTCATTACGTCGAACCAGGTGCTGGCGTGGCACGCGCTGCGTATGATGGGTGTGCCGGACACGGTCAGCGGCTTCGGACGGCTGATGGCCCTGCCGGCCGCATGACCGAGGCCGCGCCCCTTCCGCTCGCCTTGATCGTCGCCGGCCCCACCGCGAGCGGCAAATCCGCGCTGGCCATCGCGCTGGCGGAACGGCTGGGCGGGACGGTGATCAACGCCGACTCCATGCAGGTCTACGCCGATCTGCGTGTCCTGACCGCCCGTCCCACCGCCGCCGAGGAAGCGCTGGTGCCGCATCGTCTGTATGGCGTGCGGCCGGCCTCGGACGCCGGCAGCGTCGCCTGGTGGCGCGCCGAGGCATTGCGGGAGATGGAAGCCACACGCGCCGCCGGGCGCCTGCCGATCCTGACCGGCGGCACCGGGATGTATTTCGCGTCGTTGACCGACGGGCTCGCCGCCATCCCCCCGGTCACACCCGCGGCGCGCGAGGAGGCGCGACGGCTGATCGCGGAACGCGGACCGGCCGAACTGCATGCCGGGCTGGCCAAGGTGGACCCGGCGACAGCACACCGGCTGCATCCGTCGGACAGCCAGCGCATTGCCCGGGCGTGGGAGGTGTGGC
Source organism: uncultured Bifidobacterium sp. (assembly GCA_964478525.1). Lineage (GTDB taxonomy): Bacteria > Pseudomonadota > Alphaproteobacteria > Acetobacterales > Acetobacteraceae > Rhodopila. The sequence continues at coordinate 1,816 of CAYZKM010000224.1, read as the reverse complement.
GCAGCACCGGCCAGGGCCTGGCCGTGTGGCAGGGGCGGCGGGGAGAGAAGGCGCGGTGGCGGTTCGCCGCCATCCTGCTGGACCCGCCGCGCGATACGCTGCGCGACGCCATCGCCACCCGGTTCGATGCGATGCTGGCGGACGGGGCGGCGCAGGAGGTGCGGGCGCTGCTGGCCCAGGACCTGGACCCGGCGCTGCCGGCGATGCGCGCGCATGGCGTGCCGGAGTTGTCGGCGCATCTGCGGGGCGAGATCGACCTGGCCGAGGCAGGCCGGCGCACCGGGCTGGTGACCGGGCAGTACACCAAGCGGCAGGCGACCTGGTTCAGGCATCACAAATTGGCGGAGCCGGCATGCACACAAACGATCCGTGCGCGGTTCTCGCCTAATACGCAATTTTCGGAAAGATTGTTGGCTGATTTGTGCAGTTTCATTCGTCAAATGGGTTGACGCACCGCAGCAACCGCACTATCCCAGCGCCTCTTTTGCAAGGGGTACTCCTGTCATGTCCGCGGAACTCACCCAGTCGGGCGCCGAAATCCTGCTTCGCGCCCTGAAGGACCAGGGCGTCGAGGTTATTTTCGGCTATCCCGGCGGCGCGGTCCTGCCGATCTATGACGCGATCTTCAACCAGAACGCGATCCGCCATGTACTGGTGCGCCAGGAAGGCGGAGCGGTGCACGCGGCCGAGGGCTATGCCCGTTCCACCGGCAAGGTCGGCGTGGTTCTGGTGACATCCGGTCCGGGCGCGACCAACGCGGTGACCGGGCTGTGCGACGCGCTGATGGACAGCATTCCGGTGGTCTGCCTGACCGGGCAGGTGCCGACGCATCTGATCGGCAATGACGCATTCCAGGAAGCCGACACGACCGGCATCACCCGCCCGGCGACCAAGCACAATTACCTGGTCAAGCGGTCGGAAGACCTGGCCCGGGTGGTGCACGAGGCATTCTACGTCGCGCGCTCGGGCCGTCCGGGTCCGGTGGTGATCGACCTGCCGAAGGACATCCTGATCAACAACGCGCCGTATACCGAGGCGGCGCCGGCGCACCCGAGCTATCGCCCGCAGCTCGACCCCGACATGGCGAAGATCGCCGAGGCGGTGGCGATGATGAAGGCGGCGAAGCGGCCGATGATCTATGCCGGCGGCGGGGTGATCAACGCCGGTCCGGAGGCGTCCGAGGCACTGACCGCCCTGGTGCGCGCCACCGGCTTCCCGATCACCAACACGCTGATGGGCCTGGGCAGCTATCCCGCGTCGGACCCGCAATTCCTGGGCATGCTGGGGATGCACGGCACCTACGAAGCCAACATGGCGATGCATGGCTGCGACCTGCTGCTGGCCATCGGCGCCCGTTTCGACGACCGGGTGACCGGGCGGCTGAACGCGTTCAGCCGGGGCTCGCGCAAGATCCATATCGATATCGACGGGTCGTCGGTGAACAAGAATGTCCCGGTCGACGTGCCGATCATCGCCGATGCCGGGCGCGCCACCGCGGCGCTGCTGCGACAGTGGAACGCGACGCAAGGCAAGCCCGATACGGCCGCCCTGGCGCAGTGGTGGCGCCAGATCGACACCTGGCGCGCCAAGAACAGCCTGGGTTTCAAGCAGGACATGGCGCCGGGTGCGATCATCAAGCCGCAATACGCGATCGAGCGGCTGTACCAGATCACCAAGGCCACGGGCCGTGACACCTTCATCACCACCGAGGTCGGGCAGCACCAGATGTGGGCCGCCCAGCACTTCCACTTCGAAAAGCCCAACCGCTGGATGACCTCGGGCGGCCTCGGCACCATGGGCTATGGCCTGCCGGCGG
>CAYZKM010000223.1:0-7583 GCA_964478525.1 uncultured Bifidobacterium sp. | reverse complement strand
AGCACGATGTCGACGAACGGGGCGCGGGCCAGGATCTCCGCGCCCTCGGCCTGCGCGACGCAGCCGGCGACGGCCAGGATCATGCGCTTGCCCTCGGATTGGCGCGCATCCTTCAGCCGCCGCAGCCGGCCGAGTTCCGAGAACACCTTCTCGGCCGCCTTGTCGCGGATATGGCAGGTGTTCAGGATCACCATGTCGGCGCCGTCGGGTTCGGCGGCGGGCGCATAGCCCAGCGGCGCCAGCACGTCGGTCATCCGCCCGCTGTCATACACGTTCATCTGGCAGCCCCAGGTGATCACGTGCAGACGCTTGCGTTCCGCCGATGCCGCCAATTCCCGCGTCGGTGCCGTCATGACCCGTGCTCCACCCAATCCGTCCGGCCCTGTGCGGAACGGTCGGCGGGAGGAATCGTCTGCAAGCCAGGCTCGGTCAAGCGCAACAGCGCGGATCTTGCTCCAACGGGGTGAAACAATGTGGCAGGCAATGCCGGTGCCGTGTCAACAGGAACCGTGTCCGGCCGCATCACGCGAATGCCGGATCGGCCCTCGGATCGGCCCTCGGATCGGCTCTGGGATCAGCCGGCGTGGGAATGGGCGAGGCGGGCCGGTTCTGCCGCAGGGTGGACGCGCCATCGGCGACGGTGCGCCACACCGCGTGCGTCAAGGCCTTGCGATCGGGAAACACCGCCGGATCCAGCGGCGGGTGCAGCACGATGGTCGCGCGCAGCCCGACATGCTGGCCCAACCGCCAGAAATGCGACGCGATGTCCATATCGCCATACCAGGCGAAGATCGGCCGCGACGCCCGCCCGATCGGCAGCCCGCCCAGCCGGTCGTATACCACGGACACGGGCTGGATCAGCGGCAGATGGTCGGGATCGGTCCCGGCCCGCGCCTCGGCCAGCGCAAGGAAGGAGCTGCGGAACGGCAGCACCCGGCAGCCGTCCGAGCTGGTGCCCTCGGGGAACAGGATCAGATTGTCGCCGCGGGCCAGGACGTCCCGCATCTCGTCGCGCTCGCGCCCGGTGGACACGCGCTGGCGGCTGACGAACACGGTGCGCCCCAGGCGGGCGATAGTGCCGATCAGGGGCCAGCCGGCGACCTCGCCCTTGGCGACGAAGCAGGCATCCAGCACGCCGCCCACCACGGGGATGTCGACCCACGAGGAATGGTTGGAGACATAGACGACCGGGCGCGGGCCCAGGCTGCTGGCCAGTTCGCCGACGACCCGCACGCGCAGGCCCAGCAGGCGGGTGAACATGGCCCAGAAGAACCGGGCGAAGGCGACCTTCGGCCGGCCGGGCAGCAGCAGGCAGACCGCCTGCACCGGCATGCAGGGCAGGGTCCAGGCCACGACCGACAGTCCGCGCCGCACCACGCGGATGCGGCCGGCCAGGGGCGTCTTCTGGCCGTGACCCGGTGGCTGCAGCAGGTCGCTGGCCTGGCGCCCCGGCAGATGCAGCATCCGCGGGCGGCGCGCCAGATGCCCCACGGCCCGGTCTTGGTTCGCTGAATCGGAGTCCCGCATGGCCTTCCGGATACCCCGCGCTGGGCGACCGAACAATGGCACCCGGGTGACGGTTCCAAGAAAATGACCGCCGCTTCCACCACGCGGGCCTATATCAGACGGTGATGTGCCGTTCTCCTGCCCTGTCGATTCGCGGTCTGCCGTGGGCCTTGGCGATCCTGGCCGGGCTGATCCCGCCGGGGTCGCGCGCGGCCGATCCGCAGCCCTATGACGTGGTGCTGACGCCCACGGGCGATGCGATCCTGGATGGCGCGGTCCGCGACAGCTCCTCTCTGGTCTCGCTGCGCGACAACGCCCCGGTCGGTCCGTTCGCCCTGGTGCAGCGGGCACTGGACGATTCGGCCCGGTTCCAGCAGGCGCTGAACGGCCTGGGCTACTACAAGGGCCGGGTGTCGGTGACGATCGGCGGCACATCGATCTCGGACCCCGCGCTGATCGCCCGGATCGACGCCGCGCCCGCCGCCCCACCCCTGCCGGTGGTGGTGACCCTGGACCGTGGCCCGGTCTTCCGGATCGAGCGCGTGGAGGTGCAGGGCGAGGTCCCGACGGCGGCGAAGGACGCCATGAACCTGTCCGCCGGCGCCGACGCTGTGGCCAGGGACATCCTGGCCGCCCGCGACCGGCTGCTGTCGGCGCTGCGCGACGCGGGCTATCCGATGGCCTCGGTCACGATGCCGCCCGCCACCATCCGCCCGGACCAGGGCACCATGGATGTCACCTTCGTCGCCCAGACCGGACCGCATGCCGATCTCGGCCCGATCCGCTTCACCGGGCTGCGCGACATGGACGAATCGTTCATGCGGGAACGCCTGCTGCTGCACCCCGGCCAGCCGTTCAACCCGCCGGCGATCGAGGCGGCGCGCCAGGACCTGATGTCGGTCGGCGTGTTCTCGGTGGTGCGGATGATCCCGGCGAACCGGCTGGATGCGCAGGGCAACCTGCCGCTGGTGGTCGATGTCACCGAGCGTCCGCTGCATGCCGTCGACCTGGGCGCCGCCTATTCCACGGATCTGGGCGCCAGCTTCAACGCCACCTGGCGCCATCGCAACCTGTTCGGCGGCGCCGAACAGCTGAACATCAGCGGGGCGGTGCAGCTGGGCGGGAACGCGGTGACCAGGCCGGGCTACCAGGCCGGCATCCAGTTCATCAAGCCGGACTTCCTGCGCCGCGACCAGTCGATGGAAGTCAGCCTGAACGCCGTGAAGCAAAGCCTGCAGGCCTATGACCAGACCGCGCTGATCGAGCGGTTCGTGCTCAGCCGGAAGCTGACCAGGCACTGGACCGTCAGCGTCGGCCTGCTGGGCGAACAGGAGCAGATCACCCAGGAGGGGATCAAGGACACCTACCACCTGGTGGGCCTGCCGATCACCGTCCGCTACGACAGCACCAACAGCCAGTTCGACCCCGTCCAGGGCATCCGGGCGACCGTCTCGGTCATGCCCATGCATTCGCTGGGCGCCAACAGCGGCAGTTTCGTGATCTCGCAGGCCGCCGCCTCGACCTATATCGACATGCTGTCCGACGGGCGCAGCGTGCTGGCGCTGCGCGGCCTGGTCGGGCAGGCCTCGGGCGTGGGCGTGTTCGGCCTGCCCCCCGACCAGCGCTTCTATGCCGGCGGCAGCGGGACGGTGCGCGGGTTCCGCTATCAGTCGGTCGGGCCGCAATTCGCCAGCGGGAACCCGACCGGCGGCAATGCGGTCGCGGCCGGCACGGTGGAGTTCCGCCAGCGCATCCTGTCCAGCTATGGCGTCGTGGCGTTCATCGATGCCGGGCAGGTCAGCACGGATGGCAAGCCGTTCAGCGGCGGCTGGCGGGCCGGCGCGGGGATCGGCGCGCGCTACTATACCGCGATCGGCCCGATCCGGCTGGATGTCGCGGTGCCGCTGAACCGCCAGCCCGGCGGCGATGCGTTCGAGCTGTATATCGGCATCGGGCAGGCGTTCTGATGGCCCGCTTGCGCACATGGCTGGTCCGGGGCCTGGCGGTGCTGCTTCTGCTGCCGATCCTGATTGTCGGGGTGGTGCTGGCCGGCGCCAATACCGGGCCCGGGCGGCGGGCGATCATGGCCCTGGTGCCTCCGCTCAGCGGCGACATCGTCCGCATCGAGGGCCTGTCCGGCCGCTTCCCCGACGCGCTGCGCGCCACCCGCATCCAGGTTTCCGACGCGTCCGGGTCCTATGTGACCATCACCGATCTGGCCCTGGACTGGCGCCCGCTGCGCCTGTTCCGCGGCGAGGCGGCGATCGACTCCCTGACCGCCGCAGCCGTGGCGTTCGAGCGGCTGCCGCAGTCCCCGGGCGGGTCCAATGGCGGGTCCGATGGCGGCGGCGGCTTCGTCCTGCCCGTCCGGGTGTCCCTGGCGCATCTGCATGTGGCCCGGTTCGAGATCGGGGCCGATCTGGCCGGGCGGCGCGCCACGCTCTCGGTGGACGGGTCCGCCACAGTGGACTCCCTGCAGCAGGGCCAGGCCAGGCTCGCCCTTACCGCCGGGGCCGACCGCTATGACCTGGACGCCGCGATCGGCCCCGCCGGCCTGCGCGGGACGCTGACGGTGCGGGAACAGGCCGGGGGATTGCTGGCCGGCGTGGCGGCGCTGCCGGACCTGGGGGCGATTGCCGCCGACATCACGGTCGACGGGCCGCTGACCGCCTTGCGCGCCACGCTGTTTCTGACCGCCGGCCCGCTGCGCGCCAACGCCAGCGGCACGCTGGACGCCCAGGCCCTGACCGCCGACCTGGCTGTCTCGGCCACCGCCCCGGCGATGACCCCGCGGCCCGACCTGGGCTGGCGCGGCATCACCCTGGACGGCCGGGTCACCGGCCCGCTGACCGCACCCCAGGGCAATGGCACGCTGACCATCGATGCGCTGACCGCCGGCGACGCCAGGATCGGCTCCCTGCGCGCCGGCTTCAACGGCAATGCCGGGCAGATGGACATCCGAGGCACGCTCGATGGCGTGACCCTGCCTGGCCCCGCGCCCGACCTGTTCGCCCGCGCCCCCGTCCAGGCCGAGCTGTCGGCCCGTTTGGGGGAGGCTGGGCGGCCTGTCGGTTTCTCGATCCGCCACACTCTGTTCTCGGCCGACGGGTCCGTCCGCACCGACGGCGCGCTGACGGCCAGCGCCACCCTGCGCATTCCCGACCTGGCCCCGTTCGCCGGAATCGGCGGGGCAGACCTGAAGGGGAGCACGGAACTGACCCTGGACGCGACCCGCACCGGCGCGACGACCGACCTTGCGCTGCGTGGCACGATCGGCGTGACCGGCGGCATTGCCCCGGTGCCGAGCGTGGTCGGCGGGGCCGGGGCGATCGACATCGCGGTATCGGTCATCGGCTCGGATGTGACGCTGCACCATGCCCGCTTCGACGGGGCGGGCGCCAGCCTGTCGGCCAGCGGCGGGCTGGCGCGGGATGTCCTGTCGCTGGACTGGGCGGCGACGGTGGCGGACGCGGCGGTGATCCAGCCCACCATCAGCGGCCCGCTTGCCGCCAAGGGCCGGGTGGCCGGGCCGCTCGATGACCTGACGCTGGCCGCCGACCTGACGGGTGACATCGCCGCGCAGGGCATCCGGTCCGGACATGTCGCGGTGCGGCTGGACGCGAGCGGCCTGCCCAACGACCCGCGCGGACGGCTGACCGCGCAGGGCACGCTGCTGGACGCGCCGGTGTCCCTGGCCGTGACCGCCGACCGCCAGGACGGTGCCCTGCGCGTGACGATCGACCCATCCACCTGGAAAAGCCTGACCGCCGAGGGCGCACTGACCCTGCCGCCCGGCGCCCTGATCCCCATCGGGTCGGTGAAGCTGGCGATGCTGCGGCTGGACGACCTGGCCCCGCTGCTGGGCCGGCCCGTCAGCGGGCGCGTCAGCGCGACGCTGGACATCGACGCCGCCCGTGCCCCCCTGCGCGCCGAGGCCAGGCAGGCCGGGCTGCCCGGCACCGCCATGGTCGCCGGGACCGAGATCGCGCTGGATGTCCGCGACCCCATGGGCACGCTGTCGCTGGACGGCAGCCTCCGCCTGGACGGTGCCGGCGTCTCGGGCCTGCGCGTCGGCGGGCGGATGACGGCCAGGGGCACGCTGGACGCGCTGTCGGTCGATATCCAGTCCGACATCCAGGGCTTGCCGTCCGGCCCGGCCCGCCTCGCCACGGCCGCGATACTGAACCTGGGCGCACGCACGATCGCGGTGAACACGCTGCGGGCGGACTGGCGGCAGCAAACCCTGCGCTTGCTGGCCCCGGCGCGCATCACCCTGGCCGACGACATCACCATCGACCGCCTGCGCCTTGGCTTCCGCCAGGCGGAGCTGTCCGTCGCCGGCCGGGTCGGCGCCACGATGGACCTGACCGCGGCGCTGCGCGGCCTGCCCGCTGATATCGGCACCTTGTTCGACCCCGCCTACGCCGCCGACGGCACCATCACAGCCGAGGCTCGGCTGACCGGCTCCTCCGCCGCCCCCGCCGGCACGGTCCGCGTCACCGGCACCGGGCTGCGCCTGCGCCAGGGGCCAGGGCGAGCCCTGCCCAGTGCGAACCTGTCGGTGGCGGCCACGCTGGATGGGCGGCAGGCGCGGATCGACGCGCAGGCGACGATGGGATCCTCCCGCCTCGGGGCGACCGGCACCGTGCCGCTGTCGGCGACGGGTGCGATGAACCTGCGGACCCGGGGCACCGTCGACCTCGTGATGACCGATCCGCTCCTGGCGGCCCAGGGCCGGCGCCTGCGCGGCCGGGTGGAGATCGACGCCGCCGTCACCGGCAGCCCGCTCGATCCCCGCGCCGCCGGCACGGTCCAGCTGGTGAACGGGGATGTCCAGGATTTCGGCATGGGCGTCCGCATCGCGGCCATCAGCGCCACCATCCAGGGCGATGGGGACACGGTGCGGCTGACCCGCTTCACCGGCACGGCGGGCGCCGGCACGATCGACGCGTCGGGCACGGTTGGCCTGCCCGGCACCATGCCGGTCGCGCTGCGCCTGTCGGCCCGCAACGCCCGCCCGCTGTCCAGCGATCTGCTGACCGCGGTGCTGGACGCCGAGCTGACGCTGAACGGGGCGGCGCTGGGCGAGGGCCTGGCGCTGGGCGGCACTGTCACCGTCCGCCACGCCGATATCCGCATCCCCGAGCGGATGCCCACCGCCATTGCCACCATTCCCGTGCGCATCGCCGGGTCCACGGCCCCGCCGCCCCCAAAAGCCAGGCCCGCGCCACCGGTCGCCCTGGCGCTGACACTGGACGCGCCCGGCCAGATCTTCGTACGCGGCCGCGGGGTCGACGCCGAACTCGGCGGGAAGGTGGTGTTCGCCGGCACCGCCGCCAATCCGCAGCCGACCGGTGGGCTGACGCTGCGGCGCGGCACGTTCAGCCTGGCCGGCCAGACCATCACCTTCACCGAAGGCACGATCGACTTCACCGGCGGCGGGCTGGCCAACCCGGCGCTGCGCCTGGTCGCCACCTCCGTCAGCCCCACGATGACCGCGCGGCTGACGCTCAGCGGGTCGGCGCGGAACCCGGCCATCGCCCTGTCCAGCACCCCGGAGCTGCCGCAGGACGAGGTGCTGGCCCAGCTTCTGTTCAACACCTCGACCGCGCGGCTGAGCGCGTTCCAGATCGCGCAGATCGCCGGTGCCCTCGCGACACTCGGCGGTGGGCCGTCGATCCTGGCCGATCCCCTGGGCGGTATCCGCGGCGCGCTGGGGCTCGACCGGCTGACGGTCGGCACCGGGACCAACGGCGCGCCGACGCTGGAGGCGGGGACCTATCTCGCCCCCGGGGTCTATCTGGGTGCTCGCCAGAGCGCCTCGGGCGGCGGCACGCAGGCGACGATCCAGGTCGACATCACCAAGGGGCTGAAACTGGAGGCAACGGCGGGCGCGGGGTCTGCATCCGCCACCGGCAGCGCCGGCGCCACCGATGGCGCGAGCGTGGGCGTGACCTATCAGTTCGAGTATTGAACAGGAACCACGGGCGGCCGTCGCGCATCTTGTTCGCGGCGCGCCCCAGCGCTAGAGCATGATCACGCTGAGCGGAATCGTGGCAGCGTGTGAATCATGCGAT
>CAYZKM010000222.1:0-7618 GCA_964478525.1 uncultured Bifidobacterium sp. | reverse complement strand
TGGGCGATGTTCAACGTCTACGGCATGTCCGGCCAGAACCGCGAGATGATGCGCGAGGCGCTGGACATCATCCTGCGCCTGTGGTCCGACGAGAAGACGTTCGAGCACAAGGGCAAGTACTGGACCGTCAACAAGCCCGAGCTGATGTTCGGCTTCCTGAAACCCCATATCAAGCCGCTGCAGCAGCCGCATCCGCCGATCGGGGTGGCCGGCCTGTCGCCCAACTCCGACACGCTGAAGATGGCCGGGGAACACGGGTTCATGCCGCTCAGCCTGAACCTGAATGCCGGGCATCTGCTGACGCACTGGTCCGCCGTCGAGGAAGGCGCGCGGCGCACCGGACGCACGCCGAAACGCGCCGACTGGCGCATCTTCCGCGAGGTGTTCGTGGCCGAGACGGACGAGCTGGCATGGCAGCATTCGGTCGGCGGGATGATGGGGCGGATGATGCGGGAATACTTCCTGCCGCTGCTGGATCAGTTCGGCTTCAAGCAATACCTCAAGCACGACCCGTCGGTGACCGACGCCGAAGTCACGGTCGAGTATTGCGCCGAACACAACTGGCTGATCGGGTCACCCGAGACGGTCGCGCGGAAGCTGGAGAAAGTCTATACCGATGTCGGCGGCTTCGGCGGCATCCTGGTCTTCGGCTTCGACTATGCCGATACCCCCGATGTCTGGCACAACTCGCTGCGGCTGTTGTCGACGGAAGTCGCCCCCCGCATCGCCCATCTGACGCCCGCCTGATGCATTCCCCCTGTCGCGGCACGCAGCGCGACAGGGACGCCTGCCCTGCGATGCGGCCAATGCTCACATGCCGCCCGCCCGCTTCCCCGCCCCGGGAACAAGCGATACGGTCCCGGTCCAACAGGACAGTCCCAGAGGAAACGCCACCATGGATTTCGGCATCGGCATCGCCAGCGCGCACGATTCCTGGAAACTCGCCCAGCGCGCCGAGGAGCTCGGCTTCTCCCATGCCTGGTTCTACGACACCCAGATGATCACCGCCGATTGCTTTGTCGCCATGGGTGCCGCGGCGATGAAGACGTCGCGGATCCGCTTGGGCACCGGCGTGCTGGTGCCATCCAACCGCCTGGCCGCCGTCACCGCCAATGCCTTCGCCACGCTGAACGGCCTGGCCCCCGGCCGGCTCGACCTTGGCATCGGCACCGGCTTCTCGGCGCGGCGCGCGATGGGGCTGAACGCGATGAAGCTGGCGGATATGGAGGAGTATATCCGCGTCATCTACGGCCTGCTGCGCGGTGACACGCTGGAAACCCAGATCGAGGGCAAGACCCGCAAGATCCGCTTCCTGAACCCCGAGATCGGGCTGATCGACACCAGGCCCGAGGTGAAGCTGCACATCTCGGCCTATGGCCCGAAATCGCAGGCGATGGTCGCCCGCCTGGGCGCGGCGTGGAAGACGTTCATCCAGGACGTGCCCGGCGCGCAGGAGGCGCTGAAGGGCATGAAGGACGACTGGGCCGCCGCCGGGCAGGCCGCGTCCGACCTGTACACCACCGCCTGGTGCTGCGGCTGCGTGCTGGAACCCGGGGAGACGGCCGATTCCCCCCGCGCCCGCCGCCAGGCCGGGCCGCGCGCGGCGGTGCTGCTGCATCGCGCCGCCGACCTCGACATGAACGGCTGGAAGAACACCTCGCCGGTGCCGCAATCGGTGAAGGCCAATATCGACGGCTATGTGGAAATGGCGCGTGGGTTCGAACCGCAGGATGCGCGGTACCTGATGAACCATCGCGGCCATTTCGTCTTCGTGAAGCCCGAGGAGGAGAAGTTCGTCGACGCCGAACTGATCCGCCAGACCACGTTCACCGCGACCGAGGCCGAGTTGAAGCAGCGCATCGGCGATCTGCGCGACGCCGGGTGGAGCCAGTTCGTCATCCCGATCACCCCCGGCGAGGAACGCGCGGTCGAGGACTGGGCCCGCATCATGCGCGCCTTCCGCTAGGACATGTTCGCCCCCCGCACCGAGCGTGGCGCCGAACGCCAGGCACTGGCCCTGATCTGCGCGGCACACCTGGTCAGCCACTGGTACTACCTGGTCCTGGTGCCGCTGTTCCCCCTGCTCAAGGACCTTCTCGGCGTCGGCTATGTCGAACTCGGCCTGTCGCTGACCCTGTTCAACATCGTCAGCGGCGTGGTGCAGACCCCGATGGGCTATGCGGTCGACCGCTTCGGCGCCCGCCTGGTCCTGGTCTGCGGCCTGGTGCTGGGCGGGCTGGCCTATGTCTCGATCGGGCTGATCCCGCATTACGGCTGGCTGCTGGTCGCCTCGGTCGCGCTGGGCTTCGCCAACGCGGTCTACCACCCGGCCGACTATTCGATCCTCGGTTCGATCATCGAGCCCAAGCGGCTGGGGCGCGCCTTCTCGTTCCACACCTTCTCGGGCTTCCTCGGCGGCGCGGTCGCCCCGCTGCTGATGCTCGCCATGGCCGGGCTGTGGGGGGTGAACACCGCCATCATGGCCGCCGGCGTGGCGGGCATCGTGGTCGCGATACCGCTGATGGCGGCGCGGTGGATGGACCGCCACGCGGCGGCCAAGACACCGGCCAGCGCGGCGGACATTCCCATGCGGCGCCTGCTGACCCCGGCGGTGCTGGGCCTGGTCGGGTTCTTCACCCTGCTCGCCCTGTCATCGGGGGCGCTGACCAACTACTCGGCGGTGGCGCTGACGCAGATCTATGGCGTCACCCTCTCGGCCGCGAATATCGCGCTGACCTGCTTCCTGTTCGCCTCGGCCATCGGCGTGCTGGCCGGCGGGTTCATCGCCGATGCGACCAAGCGGCACGGCGACGTGGCGGGCTTCGGCTTCGGCGGATCGGCCGTGCTGATCCTGCTGGTCGGCACGGTCGATCTCGGGCCCATCCTGCTGGCGGTCGCGATGGCGGCGGCCGGGTTCCTGTCCGGCATGATCTCGCCGTCACGCGACATGCTGGTGCGCGCCGCCTCCCCGCCCGGCGCGTTCGGCCGGGTGTTCGGCATCGTCACCACCGGCTTCAACATCGGCGGCATCTTCGGCCCGCTGATCGGCGGCTGGATCATGGACCACAGCATGCCGCGCTGGGTGTTCTACTCCACGGTCATCTTCATGGTCATGACCGCGGCGATGGGCCTGGCCAGCGACTACCGGTCGCGCCGGCGCACCACCATGGCCGCCGCCGAATAGGGAACACGCCGCATGACCGCCCTGCCCCATGCCTCCGCCGAGTTGCGCGCCTTCTTCCTGGACTGGCTGGAGACCTTCTCCAGCCATGTCCGCGCGGTCGACTACGCCGCGGCCCGCCCGCTGTTCCATCCGGAAATCCTGGCCTTCGGCACCCATCGCGACGTGCTGCCGGACCGGGAGGCGTGGATCGCCATGCAATGGGACAATGTCTGGCCCAGGACCGCGGATTTCCGCTTCGACCTGGCCGCGACCCATGTCCTGGCCTCGGATGACGGGTCGATGGCGGTGGTCGTCGCCCCCTGGACCAGCACCGGCTTCAACCCCGACGGTACCCCGTTCGACCGGCCCGGACGCGCCACCATGGTCTTCCACAAGACCGCAACCGCCTGGCTCGGCATACACACGCATCTATCCCTGAACCGCGGGGTACCGCAGACTAGCCACGGCAACCGGCCGATCAAGGCGCGGTAACAGGGCGGCATCACCGCCCGGACAATGGGGTGGGGTGGACAATGAGTGCGGGATTTGCAGCGCGCCTGCTGGGTGCGGCCATGGCCTGGGCGATCGTGACCATGGCACCGGCCGCGATGGCCGAAACCCCGTTGCAGCGCGGCACCTACCTGATGCGGGGCATCGTCGCGTGCGGCAATTGCCACACGCCGAAAGGTCCGGATGGCACCCCGCTCGCCGATCAGGAACTGGCCGGTGGCTTCGTGATCGACCTGCCGGTGTTCCGCGCCGTGGCGTCGAACATCACGCCCGACAAGGAAACCGGCATCGGGTCCTGGACCGATCAGGAGATCATCGACGCCATCCGCAACGGCCGCCGCCCGGACGGCACCATCATCGGCCCGCCGATGCCGATCGAGTTCTACCGGTCAATGTCCGACCGCGACGTGCGTGCCATCGTCGCCTATCTCCGCGCGGTCAGGCCGGTGCGCAACCAGGTGGCGGCGTCGAGCTATCGCATCCCGCTGCCGCCGACCTATGGCCCGACCGTGACGCAGGTGGCCGCCCCGCCCGCCGGGACCGGCGCGGCCTATGGGCGCTATCTGGCCGATATCGCCCATTGCATGGAATGCCACACGCCAGCCGAGCGCGGGCGGCTGGTGCGTGACAAATGGGGCGCGGGCGGGCGGGAGTTGCCGGCGGTCCCGGATGGCGTGATCGTCAGCCCGAACCTGACGCCGGCGAACCCGGATGGCATCGCCCACTGGTCCGACGCGCAGGTGAAGGCGGCGATCCAGCAGGGCGTGCGCGCGGACGGCCGCAAGCTGGTGCCGCTGATGGCGTTCGACTGGTACCGCACCGTCGATGCCCGCGACATGGATGCCCTGGTCGCCTATCTGCGGACGTTGAAGCCGGCGCAACCTTAAATCCCCAGCCAGTCGCGGATGCGGCCATAGGCGACACGGGCCTGGACGCCCTGCTTCCACAGGGCATGAAACGGGATCGTCCTGATCCCCGTCACCGGCATGTTGAACGCCGCCTTCGCCCCGCCGATCGCTCGGCGGGCCAGCTCGGGGCCCATGGCGGAGCTCATGGCCACCCCGCGGCCGTTATAGCCCAGGCAAACCATCACGCTCTCGTCCGGTTCGTGCACATGCGGGTAATGGTCGGTCGTGGCGGCGATCTGCCCGCTCCACCCATGGGTCCAGCGGGCGCCGCGGACGGCCGGCCATAGCTTCTCGGCGTACGTGATCAGGTACTGCAGCGGCTCGGGGCGGGCGACATCGCCCTGCACGCTGCGCCCACCCATCAGCAGCCGCCCCTGCCGGTCCAGCCGGTAATAGACCGTGACCTCTCCCATTTCGTACAGCACCGACCGTGTGGGCGTGATCGCGCGGGCCACCGAATCGGGCAGCGGCTCGGTGGCGGCGATGGCGGAGTAGACCGGCACGATGCTGCGTCGCAGGCTGGGCCACAGATCGTCGGTATAGCCGTTGGTCGCGACCACCAGCTTGTCGGCGCGCAGCACCCCGGTCGGGGTGTCGATCCGCCACAGGCCGCTTTCCTTGCGCACCGCGGTGGCTCGCGTGCCGCCATGCACCTGCGCCCCCGCCTGCATCGCCGCGCGCGCCAGGCCGCGGGCATAGCTGAGGGGATTGAGCTGCCCGCCGCGACGGTCCAGCAGCGCGACGCCGTAGCGGTCGGTGCCGGTGACCTGGCGGCAGGCGTCGGCATCCAGGATCTCGGCCGGAGCGCCGCGGACGATCCATTGCCGCCCGGTCTCGCGGACACCATCCCCGGTGCGGCGCTGGAACGCGGCGCGCAGCGTGCCGGACTGGACGGCCTCGCAGTTGATCTGGTGGCGCTGCACCAGGTCGAACACCACGTTCGGCGCGTTGCCCGACAGGGCGATCATGCGGCTGCCCAGATCGGCGCCGAAATCGGCCTCGACCTGATCGGGGTTGTGCTTCAGCCCGGGATTGACCTGCCCGCCATTGCGGCCCGAGGCGCCCCAGCCGGGCTCGTTCGCCTCCAGCACCGTGACCGCCACGCCCTGTTCGGCCAGATGCAGCGCGGTCGACAGGCCGGTGAACCCGCCGCCGATCACCGCGACCGAGACGCGGCGGTCGCCGTCCATCGTCGGCGTCTCCACCGGCGCGATCGCGGTCTCGGCATACAGGCTGGGCGGAAGCGGGGCGCGCATGGTCGGGCACTTTCTGGCGATGGCGGGGCGGATGCTACCATGCGGCCTCGAATCGAAGGGAGGGTGCCATGGCGGAACGGCGGATCGGGATCATCCTGCATGGCGCCACCGGGCGCATGGGCTCGACGCAGCACCTGCGCCACCTGCAGGCGATCCGGCAGGAAGGCGGGCTGCCGCTGCGCAACGGCGACCGGCTGGTGCCGGACGTGCTGCTGGCCGGACGATCGGCGGAGAAGCTGGAAGCGCTGTCGCGCGTGCATGAGGGCACGCGCTGGACCACCGATCTGGACGCCGCGCTGGCCGACACGGCCAACGACATCTTCTTTGACTGCGCCGTCACCGGATACCGCGCGCCGCTGGCCAGGCGCGCCATCGCGGCGGGAAAGCATGTGTACCTTGAAAAGCCGGTGGCGCCGTCGCTGGACGAGGCGATGCACCTGGCCCGCCTGGCGGCGGCGGCCGGGGTGCGGCACGGGGTGATTCAGGACAAGGTGCACCTGCCGGGCCTGATGAAGCTGCGGATGCTGCGCGATGCCGGGTTCTTCGGGCGCATCCTGTCGGTGAAGATCGAGTTCGGCTGGTGGGTGTTCGACGGCGCGTTCCAGCCGTCGCAGCGATCGAGCTGGAACTATCGCAAGTCCGAGGGCGGCGGCCTGGTCCTGGATATGTATGCGCATTGGCGGTACATCATCGACCGCGCCATCGCCCCGGTGACCCGCGTGCTGTGCCGCACCGCGATCCATACGCCGCGCCGGGTAGACGAGCGTGGCGCGGCCTATGATGTCGACACCGATGACGCCGCCTATGCGCTGATGGAGCTGGAGGGCGGGGCGATCGCCACTGTCATGACGTCGTGGGCGACGCGGCTGCGGCGCGACGACATGCTGGTGATCCATGTCGACGGCACGCTGGGATCGGCGGTGGCGGGGCTGCACCGGTGCCGGACACAGTCGCTGGTGAACACGCCGAAGCCGCCGTGGAACGCCGATGTGCCGCAGCCGATGGATTTCTACGGCCAATGGCAGGACGTGCCGGACAACATCGCCTATCCGCCGAGTTTCCGGGCGTGCTGGGACGGGTTCCTGCGCCATGTGGGCGAGGATGCGCCGTTCGTGCCGACCTTGCTGGAGGGTGCGAAGGCGGTGCAACTGGCGGAGCTGGCCTATCGCAGCGACGCCGAGGGCCGCTGGCTGGATGTCCCCGCGCTGACGCTGTGACCGCCCCTGGCGCCTGAGGACGCCGGGGCCGTTCCTGCTGCGTCACGATCAGCCTGCCGGTGTCGGCATCATGGCAGGTCGTTGCCGACGATACGAAAACACCGCCGGCGGGTCATGTCCCGAGATGGGCTGGCGTGAGGTATGGGTGCGGAGGGCCGCGCCCTACAGCGGCGCGCTGCCGCGGATCGATTCTGCCTGGATCTGCAGGCGTTCTGCGTCGATTTCGCGAATTTCCCGATAGATCGCGTCGGTGATCTGCCTTGGGTTCAAGGAAAGCCACGTATCTTCGTCGTAACGCGCACGCACACGTGCGTATGCCCTCTGGAAGATCTGGTCGCTCATGACATCGACGAACCCGTTTTTTTAGCGCGGTTGCGGTTGCCGGCGCTGTTAACGCTCGACGGGATGCTAATCCAACGTTAAAAAACGTCAAAGAAGCATTCCACCAAGGACCCATCGCCTGATGCATGACACCTCTGAAGATATTCTGACGCTCGTCGCCCAGATCGTGAGCGCGCACACGCAGAGGGTGTTTCGCAACGCGGAGAGCTTCATGGCGTGTTC
>CAYZKM010000221.1:0-7618 GCA_964478525.1 uncultured Bifidobacterium sp. | reverse complement strand
CGAACGGGGATCGTTGGGGGGCACGAAGACGGTCGGCACTGTCCGTGGTTCACAGTCCGAAGCAACGATACGCGGCGGTGGCAATGCTTCGAGCCATTCCAGTGCGCGTTGCTCCGCAGCATCCTCTCCATGCGCAGCCCAGGTCGCGACCAGGGCCGAGTACACCCGATCCGGCTGCGGCGGCCAGTCGGGCAACGGGCTGTCCGGCCCGCTCGCGGCGAAGCAGACCCCGGCGAGGAATTCAATTTCCAGCGCCAGTGTCATTGCCATCCTCCTCCGACGCCTCGCCGCCCATCCCGCGCAGTGCCAGGTTCTGGCTGCGACGTACGATCTCGACCAATTTGTCCTGTGGCCGCAGACACACGGGCTGGTCAGACAGGCTGAACCCGGCCTGACACGCCGCTTCGAAGGCTTGTTCATACAATGTGCGGGCCGCGGCACGGTCGATGCCGACGGGAACCGTTTCGCCATCGGCGCTGACCAGTTCGAGCGACGCGACACCGTCCACGACGAGGTCGCACCGTGAACGCAATGCATAGCCTCGCGCATCCTGCTCGGCCATCGCAAGCAGACCCAGGGCTGCCAGCATCGTGCGACCGGCACGGTCACGGTCGGCGCCGCCGAAGCGCAGGCGACGCAGCGCTGCAAAGCTGAGGACAAAGCTGTGCTCGGCGTAATCGCAGGTGATTCCGAGTGGCTGGATCGAGGGGCGAATGTTGCCGTGGTTGATTTCCGACGGCTTGACTTCTTTCGAATCCTTGCCGGCCCGCTTTTGCTCGACGTCCCAGCCAGTCGGCCCCTTGAACACCTTCGCCTTTGCCAGGACGCCCAATGGATCGATACGACTGCCGGGGCGGCGGCCGGCGGTCACCGGTTCCACCGGGTAGGCCCGGTCCGCCTGAATGCCCCACAGTGCCGGAGCCCCGCGCGGCGCATCCTTGTAATCCACAGGCACATTGATCGCCGTGATTTCTGATACCAGACAGCGGGCGAATTTCGCACCGAGGCCACCGCCCTGGCCCGTGGAATGCCAGGCGCCGAACAGCAATGCGGTCGGTGATACCTCCAGCAATGCCGTCGCGTCCTCCGGCTTTGCCTTCACCAGGCGCAAACCAGGCTCGCTGTCCATGAACGGCATCCCGTTGAGTTCACTGTCCCGCAGGATCGCATCGTAGATGCGATGCGGAGCGTCCAGCGATGTGATTTCAGTGATGCCGTGCAGACCGGTATCGGCGAAATTCACTGTCACATACGGTATCGGCACTCCATCGCGGATCGCCTGCAGCAGACATTCTTCCAGCCGGTTCGCCTGTGATTGCACACTGTCAACCAGCGCGCACCAGATGTCCTCCCCCTGGATCTTCCGACGCTCATAGACATGCTGCGGAGGCGGCTTGCCGCGCCCCTCGCCCGGGTAGGTGGGCGGAAAGATCTTGTCCCCGCGACCGCCCGCCGGCTGCAGCATCCGTCGCCGCCGCAACGCAGCGTCGTCGTTGACGGCATCGTTCAGTTGCATGAGCGTCAGCATTCGAAGCCCCACCATCACAGAAACTAGTCTGACTAGAGCGGCCAAAACGTTCCGAGTCAAGGCCCATGAGGCCAACGATCCGCATCGAAAGGCGGCTTCACCCGCCAACCGGGCAAGCTGGAACATAGGAAGAAATGGTCAACAATGATGGCCGTACAAGTCGGGCATCATCAGCGCATGGCTCCGGGGCGGGTCCCCCATGATATACTAGAAACTGTGCGTATTAAAACTGTCTATATTATGCGATGCCTTGCGCCATGACCGACAGCCCCGACTCGGCGCCTCCTACCCCGACCCTTCGCTGGTCCGTCGAACAACGGGTCGCCTTCGCCGCGCGCCGCCTGTTCTGGGATGGCACCATCAACCGCGACGATTTGGTGCGCCGCTTCGGCGTCTCGGCGAACCAGGCCACCGCCGACCTAGGTCGCCTGCGTGAAGCGTATCCAGATGGAGTGACCTACGACACGGCCGCCCGCCGGTACCGCGGCACCCCGGGCTTCCTGCCCACCGAGGCCGATCCCGAGGCTCTGCTGCGTGAGTTGCGCCTGATCGGCGAGCATCAGCTCGATCCCACCGAGGCCACGATCTCCGTCATCCCGGCGCTCTCCATCGCCGAGTTGCCCGGGCGTACGGTCGATACGGACGTCCTGCGCGCACTGCTTGTGGCCATCCGTGATCGTCAGGCCCTCGGGGCCCGCTACGTCTCGTTCCAGCGGCCGGGTGAGCGACAGCGTATTCTGTCCCCCCACGCGTTGGTCTTCGACGGGTTCCGCTGGCATGCCCGCGCCCATGATGCGGGCGACGGTACCTTCAAGGACTTCGTCATCGCGCGGCTGTCACGCGCCGCACCGGTGGGCGCCTGGCATCGCCACCCGGCCGAGGACACGGACTGGAACCGTATCGTTACATTGGATATCGCCCCGCACCCCGGCCTGGACGCGCATCAGCGCCGCGTCGTCGCGCGCGATTACGGCATGGACAAGCGTCAGCGGCTGACGCTGAAGGTACGTCAGGCCGTATTGTTCTACGTCCGCCGGCGTTTCGGGCTGACCGAGGGGCACGAGAAGCGTCCGGCTCAGGAACAGCACATCGTGCTGTCGCGGATCAACTGATCGGTCCCATCGGCGCTTGATATCCGACCAAGGCGAACGAAAAAGCCCGCAGGCCGACGCCGAGGGCATGCGCCTGTCGGTGAACGGCTACGCATGAGCGTGCCTCATGGCCATTGGAAGACCACGACCTTCGTGGCCAGCCTGTCATCAGGCGGAATGATCGCCCCTTTCGTCCTCGATGGTCCAATCAACCGCCGTGATTTCGAGATAGTTGTCGAGCCTGTCCTGGTGCCGGAACCCCAACCCGGTTCTGCCGTCATCATGGACACCCTCTCCAGCCACAAAGACCCATCGGGTCAAAGCGATGATCGAGGCAGCGGGTTCGGCGGTGCTCTGCCTTCCACCATACTCGCTGGATTTCAATCCGATCGAGAAGGCGTTGCTCCGGAAGGCAGAGGCCCGCACGACTTCGATGCCGCAGGCTACGTCCGCGATACATGGGAGGCGCTTCAACCTGACCGGATATCGGATCACGTCCGTCAACGTGGTGGAATTTGCGGTTGGCTTGAGGTGGCCGAAGATCATGCGGCGACGGTGGCAATCTGTGGTGGAAAGACGTCGGCCGTTGGCGGTGCAAATTCTGCCATCGGCTCAGTCTGCATGTAGCGGGTCTGCGTCTGCCACTCGTCGTTCTGTTCCAGCAGCACGGCACCGACGAGGCGTATGATCGCCGCTTCGTGAGGGAAGATGCCGACGACATCCGCGCGGCGCTTGACCTCCTTGTTCAGGCGCTCGATCGGGTTGGTGGAGTGGATCTTGGCCCTGTGCTGGATGGGGAACTCCATATGGGCGAGCACATCGGCCTCGCTTTCGTCGATGAAGGCGGCGAGCTTCGGCCATTTGCCCCGCAGCTGGTCGGCGGTGTGGCGCAACGTCTGGCCGGCACTGGCACGATCGGGCTGGATGAAGGCCTGGCGGAGCGCAGCCGAGACCATGCTCTGCTGGGCCTTGCCGACATAGGCCAGGGCATTGCGCATCCAGTGCACGCGGCATCGCTGCCAGGACGCGCCCATGACCCGGCGGATGGCGGCCTTGAGACCCTCGTGCGCGTCGGAGATGACCAGCTTCACCCCGCGCAGGCCGCGGCGGGCCAGGCTCTTGAGGAAGGTGGACCAGAAGGTCTCGGCTTCGGAGGGACCGATGTGCAGCCCGACGATCTCGCGCTTGCCCTCGGTGTTGGCGGCCACAGCGATTATCGCGGCGACCGAGACGATACGGCCGCCCTCGCGCTGTCGGAGGTAGGTCGCGTCGAGCCACAGATAGGGCCAGTCGCCGCTCAGCGGGCGGTCCAGGAAGGCGTTCACCCTGTCGTCGATGTCCTTGCACAGCTTACTGACCGTGCTCTTGGAGATGCCGCTCAGCCCCATGGCCTGCACAAGGTCATCGACGCGGCGGGTGGAGACGCCGCCGACCCAGGCCTCTTGTATGACGGCGACGAGGGCCTTCTCGGACGTCTTGCGGGGTTCCAGGAAGGGCGGGAAGTACGAGCCTTGCCGGAGCTTGGGTATCCGCAGCTGCAGACTGCCGAGCCGGGTGTCCAGCGACCGCGCGACGCGCGAAGCAAGAGGACGCCGAAATCCATTGGGGGGACGAGACCGGCCTCTCCAACCAAGCGAACTATGGCCGTAGTTTCGCCCCGGAGGGCGAGATCCCAGTGATCCCGCGTCCGGCGACGCGGTTCACGCACCCAATGATCTCCAGCGTGACGAACCGGGGCAGCCTGCGGTTCATGATCTACGAGGGGGCGCTGAACACGGCGACTTTTCTGACGTTCCTGCGCCGCCTGACCAGGGGGCCGAACGCAAGCTGTTCCTCATCGTGGACAATCTGCGTGTGCACCGGGCCAAGGCGGGGACGGCCTGGGCGGCGGAGAATGCCGGGAGGATCGAACTGTTCTATCTGCTGCCCTATGCGCCGGAGTGGAATCCTGACGAGTATCTGAACAATGACGTCAAGCAGGCACTGGGCCGGCGCGGAACGCCGCGGGACAAGGCGGCGATGGAGGCCGGACTGCGATCGCACATGCGGGCATTGCAACGCCATCCGTCAAAGGTGCGCTCATTCTTCCAAGCCCAAGATGTGCGCTCTGCCGCGCGATTGAATGATACCTATTTGAATGCCAGGTTAGTCACGCGTAGTGACGCCGGGGCCTCCCCCCGCCGGCGTCTCGGTGATCGCCACCCGCCAGCCGATCGTCCTGGGCGTATGTGTACTGCTTGGTCTGGCTGAGCCAGATAGGTGATGCCGAGCAGCCGGTCTTCGGCGTCCCATGTATAGACGCGCTGTCCATCAGAGGTCAGGTTGCCGTCCGCGTCATACGTGAATACCTGCCCCGACAGAGCGGACTATGTCCCCCATTTTCGAATCTGTATTGTCTCACCGCTGTCAGCGGTCTCG
Organism: uncultured Bifidobacterium sp.; assembly: GCA_964478525.1. GTDB lineage: Bacteria > Pseudomonadota > Alphaproteobacteria > Acetobacterales > Acetobacteraceae > Rhodopila. Next base: position 2,581 of record CAYZKM010000221.1, on the reverse strand, counting down.
GCATCTGGCTCATCGGTAATCCAGACATCCACGACCAAGCCATCCTTACGCAGCACACATATGCTTTTTCTGCCCATTAAAATATCATCCACGTACTGACGCACCGCCCAGCATGTATTCGCCCCGTATACGCCGCTTAGGATGTCTCCATGGGTATGCCAAGCATATCCATGGAACCCAATGACGATATCGCCATCAACGTTCTGGACCTTTAAGCGGAGTTCGCCATCGGGACTAACATGATCAGCAGTCTTCATAGCGGCACCTCACTTTTCGTCTGCCCATCCGCGTTATCGCGGTCCGACACCGGGTGCCACTGGGACGTGCCCGCCACGGCCAGCACCTGGCAGATGGATACGAGGCTGTCCGTCGCCTCTGTTCCAGTTGGAGGGGTCAGCAACGTCACCCGGTTTGGCACGTGCCCCAGGGTAATCATATTCCTCCGCCCTATCCAGAATGGCGTCGGCCTGATCCGCTGGCAGCGGTGTCCGATCGCCGCGTGTAGCTTCATTCACCAGATCCTTGATGGCCTGCTGATCCAGGGTATGAACGTTGGGTGGTGATGGTTTAGCCTCTCCTTGGCCGGACGGCGCATTCTCCATTCCCCTCGGAGGCACCGGCAGTCCGCCCGGGAGAAGAGGGCAAGCATCTGGGTTAGGACGAGGAGGTCGCGGTGACCACGGGGAGTCACACAGTCCTAGCATCCAACAGCCCAGAAGCGGGATTTGGCCATCACGATCGACAAGTCGTGTTGGCTGCCCCCCGACATACCCATACAAATTCCCAGCCCGATCCGTCTCCTCCCCCAACGGATCCCGGGACAACCACCGCCCCGTTCCCGGATCATACGCCCGGAACCACGTCAGATACAGCCCGCTCGGCCCGTGGCGGAGCATTCTGGCGTAGCCCATGTCCGTCGCTGGCGCGGCACCCAGTGTCTGTCCATACGGATCGTATCCATAAGCCGGCGCATTCCAGCACGAACTCCCCCTCTGGGTAATACGCCCGCGTCACTGTGTTCGCGGTGTTCCAGGCCTGGCACGGGCCGTCTCTGCACCACAGGTATCGCGTGGTGACCAGGGAGCCTCCACCTGCTGGGGTTTCAGTGATCTCCATCCGCCGGCCGAGCGCGTCATAGGTGAACGCGCTCGCCTTGCCGGGCTGCCCGGGATAAGTGATGCCGAGCAACCGATCCTCGGCGTCCCAGATGTTGACATACCTTGGACGGGCTCCCGGCGGCGGCGCCTCACTCCGCAGAGGTTTCGAGGTCACGCTGCCCGTACTTCTGTACTCGGTGAACAGGCCACTTGGGGCCGAGCCAAATGAATCGTTAGCTCAATAACGCCGATTCGGAATGACCGGTCAATTGTGTGACATAAATAAAATACAATTTATCACTCAGCCCAACTCCGAGTCGCAACGGAATGATACGAACTAAGCAATTTTCCGATATTTTTCATATTAGAATCGCAACTCACTTCATATGGCACAATACCTCTCTTAAACTCATCAAGAGCCGGGAGTGGCTCGAAATCACATACTTCGTTTAAAAAACTACGCTCCCCCGCAATTGCCCAAAAATAATCGCTGTCCGAGACGATCGAAAAGTGCCCGCCTATTTCGAATATGGTGTAACTTGGAATGAAATAGTTTCTGTGGTTCTCACAAAGCTCCGAATGAACAAGTTGAATTTCCGCAGAAAAAAATTCGATGGCCCCGCCGAACGAGAAGCTTATTGCCCGATGGAACCCAAATTTTGAACAAATACTCGAAATCCTCCCTCCCGTATCCTTGAAGTCTTGTTCATAAAGAAGTGCGCTCCACCTGCGTTCCCGCAGAAACTCCTCTTTGAAGAATGCCGCTATATTGAAAGTTATATCAAACATATGATCGACCTGCGATACAAGGTGCTCCACTGTTTTCTTTGCAGCTGGCGATATCATAGGTAGTATCCTTTCTATCGATAACGAATCACATAGTCCGGATCAGATGACCTACTGGGTGGGTTGATGTCCAGAGACGGTGTGCTTGCCGGACGCACTGTCACCTGGGTTCCATCCGACAATGTCCCTGTTCTCACACCATTGCCCTTGTCGATAATGTACCCTGGCTGAAGAGAATCAAAGTCCTTATCCGCCTGTGGCATTCCACCCGGCTTATTTTGCTGGAGCGTGCCATCCTTCAAAATGGGCCTGTCCGGGTCCGGTATACTACCGCCAACAATGTCATTTGGTGTTGCCGGAAGCGCGTTCTCGATGCACGACATACCAGGTGGGCACGGTAATGGTCCCGGCTGCCTGGGGCAGGCATTAGGTTGTAGTGGGCCACAGAGGCCAAGCGCACCGCCTCCGAGTGCCAGGCATAAATCGTTGCCGATATCGCCGAGAATGCTCGTACTATTCGGATCGATTCCCCCGATCGGATTCCCCCCAACATACCCATACAAATTCCCCGCCCGATCCGTTCTCTCCCCCAACGGGTCCCGAGACAACCACCGCCTCGTCCCCGGATCATACGCCCGGAACCACGTCAGATACAGCCCGCTCGGCCCGTGGCGGAACATCCCGGCGTAGCCCATGTC
>CAYZKM010000220.1:0-7641 GCA_964478525.1 uncultured Bifidobacterium sp. | reverse complement strand
CGGCCGCGCCGGTCACCACGCCCTCGAACAGGCCGAGCACGCAGCGCATGCCGGGCACGCGGTCCAGTGCGGCGACGAAATGCATCTCGGACGTGCCGGGATTCGAGAAACAGGTATCGACGCCGCTTTTCAGCAGCGAATGGACCAGGCTTTCGGCGCCATTCATGGCCACGTGTCTCCTTGGGATCTGACCGAGGGGTAGCCCGTTTGACAGGGCATGGCCAGGGGGGAGACCAAAGGGCAAAAGGCGGCCGGCATGGTGGTCCGCGCGGCGGGAGGTCGTACCGGCCCGCGTGGATATCGACCCACAGGCAGCGGTTCCCCGCGTCGCGGTCGGCCGCGACAAGGAAAGCCATGGATGGCGGGCCGGCGCCCGCCATGAGGAGAAAACGCCGCCGGTCAGTCGTTTGCAATGCGGGCTGGTATGACCCCATCCCGGTCCACGACAATCAACGGCTCGTCGGCTGCCCGTCCGGCCCTATTCCCGATGCGACATGCTCGATCCCGGGCGGCAGTCGCAGCCACGGATGCATGCTTTCCTCCCATATCGAACGGACAGGTGCTGGAAATGTCGGGTCGGCAAAACATCCAACCGCGATGCCTCGGCGGTCCGGATACTTGTCGCTGTCCCAGAATACCGACGTGCCGCACGTGGGGCAGACGTGAAACGCGATCGCATTGCCGCTGTCGGTCGACTGCGTGTAAATCCTGCTTTGACCTTCGCAACGGATGTTCTGTTTCGGATAATAGGCGCCGGAGTGCATGATCGAGCGGGGATACGGCATGCGCGACCGCGCCGTGCTGGCGGGAAGGCCGGCCCGCCGGCAAACCGACCCGTCAGAAAAACCGCAACCGTGCGGTCAGAAAAGACCCTCGGCGATGAACCGGTCGATCTTGCGATACCGGAACAGCCAGCGGCCGTCCTGCTTCACCACCTGATCGCGGTACTCGCCGCCCGAGCTGATCCGCGGGCCGGTGGCGCTGTTCTCGATCACCGTCCAGTTCGACCTGACGGTCGCGGCGTCGCCGTTCATTTCGATCACGATATTGGTCGTCAGATGCGCCCGCCGCGGCCGCGGACCGCTCCCCAGGGCGGCGATCTTCTGCAGCTGCGCGACGATACCGGGGCGGGTGGTGCCGGTGCCGAAGGCGGTGTCCCAGGTGCCGTCGTCAGTGAACAGCGCGGCCATCTCCTCGTGCAGCCCGGCATCCAGCTTGAAGCAGTACACCGCCAGCAGCTCGCGGATCGCGTCCCTGTCCTGTGTCTCGGTGGCCATCGTTCGTTTCCTCCTGTCATCGGTTGCGGCGATCCCGGCGGTGATCCCGGGTGGTGATTCGGGGGGGCAGCCGCCGTTCATGCCCGCCGCCGCCGGCTGCGCACCAGCCACACCGCCAGCATCGCCGCCGCGGCCGTCGCGGTATAGGCCGAGAACGCGTTCAGATACCCGATCATGCCGGCCTGGCGCGTGATTTCCCGCGACAGGCGCAGCAGTCCCGCGCTGGTCTCGACCGTCCATTCCCCCATCACCCAGGGCATCGTCAGGCTGCGGCTGTAGGGGGAGATCATCTCGGTCATGCGGGCATAGTTCACCGTGCTGGACTGGATGACCTGCGCGAAGGCCAGCGAGATGAACAGGCTGGACCCGATATTGCGCATCAGGTGGAAGACCGCCATCGCCTCGCCGGTATAGCGGTGGTCCAGGGTGCGGAAGGCCATGACGGAGAGCGGGACCCACACGATGCCGGTCGCCATGCCCTGCACAGTGGAGTTCAGCAGCAATTCGTTCATGCTGACGTTCAGGTCGATCTGCATCAGCCACAGCCCCGACAGGGCCAGAAGGCCGAAGCCGAGCGTCATGCCGATGCGGGGGTCGAGACGGCCGATGAACATGGCGGCGAAGAAGCCGATGGTGCCGCCGACGCCGCGGAACCCGACGATCTCGCCGATCACCGAGTCCGGAAAGCCCGAATAGGATTGCAGCAACGGCGGCAGCAGCACCATCGGCGTGAAGTTCAGCATGCCGTAGGTGAACACCAGTACCAGGCCCAGCGCGTAGTTGCGATCCAGCAGCAGGCGCAGGTTCAGGAAGGGTTTCTGCGCGGTCAGGCTGTGCACGATGAAGACGTGGAACGACAGCGCCGCAACGACGGTCGCGATGATGATCTCGTTGGATTCGAACCAGTCCAGCCGCTGCCCGCGCGACAGCACCAGCTGCACGCAGCCGATGGCCAATGACAGGCTGATGAAGCCCAGCCAGTCCAGGCTGACCCGGGCGGCCGGCGCTTCTTTGGGCAGCACGATGAACAGGGCGCAGAACCCGACCACGCCGGCCGGCACGATCATGTAGAACGCATAGCGCCAGCTATAGGCCTCGGCCAGGATGCCGCCCAGGGTCGGGCCGATGACCGGGCCCAGCACCACCACCGTCATGCCGAAGATCGAGCTGACGATGCCGGCCTGGCGGCGGGGGAAGCAGTCCAGCACCAGCGCGTTGGAGATCGGCACCACCGGCGCGCCGAGACCGCCCTGCATCACCCGCCACAGCACCAGCGTTTCCAGCGAGTCGGCCTGCCCGCACAGGTAGGTGACGATGGTGAACCCGCCGACCGCGCCCAGCATCACGCGCCGCCGGCCGAAATTGGCGACCAGCCAGCCCGACATCGGCGTGACGATGGCGGTGGCCAGGATGTTGAATGTCGTGCTCCAGGCGATCTCGTCGGCGGTGGCCGCCATCGAGCCCTGCATCTGCGGCAGCATGGCCGAGGCGATCAGCAGCGTCGTCGAATACAGTGTCGAGCCCACCACCACGGCCGCCATGATCATCACCCGCCGGCTGAACGACAGGGCGGTGACCAGGGGCGAATCGGGCAATGTGCCGGACATCGGCGCGTCAGCTCAGGATGTCGTCGATCTCGGCGTCCGAGCAGCCGGCCTCGCGCAGGATCTCCCGGTTGTGCTGGCCCAGGGTCGGCCACAGGCTGCGCACGTTGGGCGGCGATTTCGAGAAGGTGGCGGGGATCGCCGGCACCACGACATCGCCCTCGACCGGATGGGTCATGTGCTGGAAGAACCCGGTCTCCTGCAGGTACTCGTCGTGGAACAGGTCCTGCAGGCTGTTGGCCGGGCCGCAGGGAATATCCTGCGGGCGCAGGATGGCGAGCCATTCGGCCGTGGTCTTCTGCTTCATCCCCTCGGTCAGCGTGCCGTACAGGGCGTCGACGTTGTCGGACCGGGATTCCAGTGTCGTAAAGCGGGGATCGTTGATCAGGTCGCCGACGCCCATGGCGGCGAACACCTTGGCCCATTGCGCGGTGCTGACCGCGATCACGCTGATATGGCCGTCCCTGGTCTGGTACGGCCGGCGATGCGGGGTCAGCATGCGGGGATAGCCCATGCCCTTCTCGGGCTCGTTCAGCGTGCCGTGCCACAGATGCTCGATCAGCGAGAACGACAGGATGGTTTCCAGCATCGGGACGTGCACTTCCTGACCCTCGCCGGTGCGTTCGCGATGGAACAGCGCCATGCCGATCATCGATGCCAGGGTGGACCCGGTCAGCTTGTCCACCACCACGGTCGGGAAGTAGCGCGGCGCGCCATCGGGTCCGGCGTTCAGCCCGGTGATGCCCGACAGGCCCTGGATCAGGTCGTCATAGGCGGGAAAATCCTGCATCGAGCTGCCCTGGCGGAACCCGCCGGCCGAGGCATAGATCAGCCGGGGATTGCGCCGTGACAGGCTGTCATAGTCCAGGCCGAGCCGGCGGGCGGGGCCGATGCGCATGTTGTGGACGAAGATGTCGGCGCCATCGACCAGCCGCAGCAGCGCGTCGCGCGCCTTGGGCTTCTTCAGGTCGATGGACAGGTCGCGCTTGTTGCGGTTCAGCGTCGCGAAATAGGCCGCCATGCCCTTGGTGCGCGACGGGCCGATATAGCGGGTGGCGTCGCCCTCGATGGTCTCGACCTTGATGACATCGGCGCCCATGTCGGCCAGGACCTGCGTGGCGAAGGGGCCGAGGACGACCGTGGTGACGTCGACCACCCGAATGCCGGCCAGGGGCCCGGTTGGGCGGGGTGCTGCTTCCACTGTTGCCTCCACGTGCGGATCCGGTGGCCAGAATCGCCGCGCCGGGCGGCATTGGCAATGCTTACCCCGCGACGTCCGCTCGCGATGCTTGCCCCGCGACGTCCGGCTCGCGATGCCTGCCTCGCCGGGGGCACGGACATTCCGTTTCCCGGGAAAATCATCTAGCGTCCGGTCATGGCAACATTGATCCTGACCGGTGACGTGAACCTGATGAATGTCACCGACCCGGCGGTGCCGTTCGCGCTGGTGCGGGACGAGCTGCGGTCGTCCGATCTGGTATTTTCGAACCTGGAATGCTGCCTCTACACGCCGGCGCATGCGCATTCGTTTCACACCGAGGGGTTCTTCGCCGACCCGGCGGTGGGGATCGCGGCCCTGCAGGACGGCAATATCGACGCGGTCGGCATCGCCAACAACGTCAATTACGGCGAGGCGGCGATCCTGTCGTCGGTGGGGCGGCTGGATCGCGCGGGCATCCCGCATACCGGGGCGGGGGCGGATCTGGAGGCGGCGACGGCGCCGGTCGTGATCGAGCGGGGGCGGGTGAATTTCGGCTTTCTGCAGCGCAGCGCCGTGTACTGGCCGACCAACCACGAGGCCGGGCCACATGATGCCGGCATCGCCGTGCTGCGGGCGCATACCGCCTACCAGGTGCCGCTGCACAAGACCCGCCCCGACATTCCGCCGCTGAACCGCCCTGGCGTGCCGCCGGTGATCATCACCTGGCCCGACCCCGAATATCTGGGCGCGTTCACCGACGACATCGCCGCCCTGGCGGGGCGGACGGATATCGTGGTCGCGTCCTGCCACTGGGGCCTGGACAGGGACGTTTTGCACTACATGCGCCAGGTCGCGCATGCGGCGATCGATGCCGGCGCGCATATCGTGGTGGGGCATGGGCCGCATCACGCGCTGGCGGTCGAAGTCTATCGCGGCCACCCGATCTTCTATGGCCTGGGCAGCTTCTGCTTCCACACCGGCCATGGCGGGCGCCCGCATGGCGACTGGATCGGCATGATGGCGCGCGCCGCCGTCGCCAAGGGCCAGGTGCTGGAAGCGCATTTCCGCTTCGTGCGCCACAACGCCTCGAACGAAACGATCGCCTGCCGCCTGGCAGACGAGCAGGACGCGCTGGACGACCTGGTACAGCGCAGCTCGGCGTTCGGCACGGTGCTGCACGCGGATGGCGACTGGGTGCGGGTGGCACTGAAATAGGAACGGGCGATGGCGACGCGCATGCCGGGCATGGCATAAGCCTGGGTCATGGCCGCACAGCAACCGCAACACGACCACACGCACGATCACGCGCACGATCACGCGCACGATCATGATCACGCGCACGACCATGGTCATGCCGGGCACAGCCACGGACCGGGCGGGCACAGCCACGGCCCAGCCTCCTATGACGGCGCCTTCGCGCTCGCCGCCGGGCTGAACTTCGCCTTCGTCGTCATCGAGATCCTGTTCGGGCTGTGGTCCAACTCGATGGCCCTGGTCGCCGACGCGATCCACAACCTGGGCGACGTCGCGTCACTGCTGCTGGGCTGGGGCGCGGTCTGGCTTTCCAGAAAGCCGCCGAGTGGCAGCCGGACCTATGGGTGGGGCCGCAGTTCGATCCTGGCCTCGCTGATCAACGCGGTGGTGCTGCTGGTCAGCGTCGGCGGCATCGGGATCGAGGCGATCCAGCGCCTGTTCGCCCCGCAGGAGATCGCGTCCGGCACCGTGATGATCGTCGCCGGCGTGGGCATCGTGATCAATGGCGGCACCGCGCTGCTGTTCATGCGCGGGCGCAGCGCCGATCTGAACATCCGCGCGCAGTTCCTGCATCTGGGCGGCGACGCGGCGATCTCGTTCGGCGTGGTGCTGGCCGCGCTGGCGATCCGCCTGACCGGGCTGTCGTGGATCGACCCGCTCGCCAGCCTGATCGTTGCGGTGCTGATCATCATGTCCAGCTGGGGCCTGCTGCGGGAATCCGTCGACCTGGCGATGGACGCGGTGCCGGCGCAGGTGCGCCCGCAGGATGTGCGCGATTACCTGACCGGCTGGCCCGGCGTGACGGAAGTCCATGACCTGCACATCTGGGCGCTGAGCACCACCGAGACCGCGCTGACCGCGCATCTGGTGTTCGCCGGCCAGCCCGCCGACCGCCGGCTGCACGACATCACCACCGCGCTGCGGCAGAAATTCGGGATCGGCCACGCGACGGTGCAGGTCGAGAGCGAGGCCGACGCCGCGCTGTGCCGGCTGCGTCCCAACGACGTGATCTGACCCGCGCCACGCCGTTTCAACAGGCGATACGGGTCGTGCTCGGCCGAGCCGGTCATTGGACAAGTCGGGCTACCGGTGGGTATTCTTCTTCACTAATTCGTCCGAAGGGGAGAAGGGATGAGCGTCACCTGGACCGACATGGTCAAAGAGATCGCCGGTGTGAAGATGCATCTTTCGCGCGCGGGCAGCGGCGCGCCGGTGCTGGTGCTGCATCACGACATCGGCACCGTCGACCGCCTGCCGTTCTATGACCGGCTGGCCGAGAAGTTCGACGTCATCGTCCCGCACCACCCGGGCTGGGGCAAGTCCGAGCGTCCGCAATGGACCCGTCATCCGCGCGACATGGCGGCGATGTACGCCTGGCTGCTGGGTGACCTCGGCGCATCGAACGCCTCGCTGGTGGGGCTTGGCTTCGGCGGCTGGATCGCGGCCGAAATGGCCAGCCTGGCGCCGACCTCCTATCGCCGCATGGTGCTGGTCAGCCCGATGGGCATCAAGCCGCCGGAAGGCGATATCGCCGACCAGTCGATCGTTTCCTATATCGACTATCCGCAGGCCGGCTTCCACGACCTGAAGAATTTCGAGGCCGTGTATGGCGATGTCAGCGTCGACCAGCTGGAACAATGGGACATCTGCCGGGAAATGAGCTTCCGCACTGCCTGGAAGCCCTACATGTACAACCAGACCCTGCCGCACCTGCTGGGCGGGGTGCAGACGCCGACGCTGATCGTGTGGGGCGACGACAACCGCATCGTGCCGATCAGCGCCGGGCATGCCTATGTCAGCGCGCTGCGCAACGCGACGATGACGACCGTTCCCGCCTGCGGCCATTTCGCCGAGATGGAGCGGCCCGCCGAAGTGGCCCGCCTGGTCACGGATTTCGTTTCCGCCTGATCCTCGTTTGCCTGGACAGCAAGAGAAGGAGTCACGCCGATGCACATGATGTATTTCACGGAACAGCCGATGTCCGCGTATGACGCGGAGGAAGGGCTGAAATACGGATCGACGGCACTGACGTTCTCGAACAAGTACTTCGATCCCAACGAAGGTAGCCGGCTGTACAACGAGTTTCTTGAGGACTACATCCTGGCCGAGGAGTGCGGCGCCGACGGCATCATGCTGAACGAGCATCACAACGCCCCGTTTTGCATGCAGGCCCGCACCAACATGTTCGCCGCGATCCTGGCCGCGGCGACCAAGCGCGTGAAGATCGTCATCCTGGGCAATCCGTTGCCGCTGTCGGAAAACCCGGTCCAGCTTGCCGAAGAACTCGCGATGATCGACATGATCT
>CAYZKM010000219.1:0-7664 GCA_964478525.1 uncultured Bifidobacterium sp. | reverse complement strand
GAGGAACTACCTCGCCGTCGTCACTCTTGCAGCAACCATCTTGTGGTTACGGTAAGTGTCCACAGGGCCTAGACCTCCACGCCCCAGAACATCGGAAACGCGCTGACGATCATTCCCTTCAGCCGCTTCCGATACCCGGCCGGCCGCGCGAACTGCCCCCACATGACCGATGGCACCTGTTGATACGCAGCCATTTGAATCTGATCGGCGATCTTGCGACGCGCCGGCAGGTCGGGCGTGTTCGCGAATGCCTCCAGCAGCCGGGTCATCGCGGGATCGCAGCTCCAGCCCGGATAATCCGCGCAGTTGTTGGCGACGTAGAAATGGGTCAGCGGCGAGTTCATGTCGATCCCGTTCGAGTAGACCGGGAACATGCTCCACCCCTCCCGCTTGGCGCGCCGCGCCAGGACGGTGCCCCAATCCATGACCTCGGCCCGCACGGTGAAACCCGCGGCCTTCATGTGATCAGCCAGGACATTCCCCGCGGTCTGCGAAATCGAACCCGAGACCTGCAGCATCACCACCGGTTCACCGCGATAGCCGGTCTGCTTCAACGCGGCACGCGCGGCGTCGATATCGAAGCGCGCGATATCCGCCCCCGCCTGGCTTTCCAGCGGCGCGCCGCACATCCAGAATGACGGGCACGTCTTGACGCGATAGCGGTCGGGAATGCCCACCGCCTGCATCGTCTCGTCCTGGTCCACCAGGTGCCACAGCACGCGCCGCACGGCCGGGTCGGCGAAGGGGCCGCTGGCATGGTTCAGACGGAAATTGCCCTGGAAGGTATCGACACCCGACAGCTTCATGATCGACAGGTTCGCGCTTGCTTCCAGCTTGTCGATCAGATCGAACGGCAGGTACTGCATGTAGTCGATTTCGCCGGCGATCAGCGCCGATGCGCCGGTACCATCATCCGGCATCGTCTTCAGCACCAGCCGGTCGATCAGCACCTTCTTTCCACCTGAAACGAAATCGGGCGGTTCGGCGCGCGGCACATAGGATTCGTTCCGTTTCAACACCATCCGATCACCCGGCCGCCATTGCGACGCGTCGAACACGAACGGCCCCGATCCCACGATTTCCTTGATCCGTTCGGCTTTTCCGGCCGGGATGATGCGCGCGGGCATGATGAACGGCACCACGGCGTTGGGCTTGCCCAGCACATCCAGCATCAGGGGAAACGGCTGCTTCAGCGTGATCGAGAAGCTGCGCGCGTCGGTCGCCGTGATGGCATCGGTGGCCACGGCCAACATCCGCCCCATGCCGTCCATCGGCATCCACCGCTTCAACGACGCAACGCAGTCCGCCGCCGTGACGGGCGCGCCATCATGAAACGCCAGGCCGGGGCGCAGGGTGAACGCCCATACAAGTCGATCGGCGGATGTGGTGAAGGTATCGACCATCTGCGGATGGATCGCACCCTTGGAGTCCATCGCAAACAGCGTGTCGAATACATGATAGCCGAAGGTGCGGGATATCGCGGCCGTGGTCATGTGCGGGTCCAGGATCACCGCTTCGGATTCCAGCACCGCGGTGATCACGCGATCCGCCGCCCCGGCGCGCGTGATGCCGCCCGCGGCCAGGACCGCCGCCGAACCGGCCAGCATGCCGCGTCTGTTCAACCGAAGCCCGACCATGCCACATCCTCCGACCAGGCACGGGCCGTGCCGTTCAAGCGCCCATCGGGATCGGACGCGCTGCGTTCGCCTTCTGTCAATGGGCCGCATCAATAGGCGGGACGTGGCGGGTCCGGCGCATTGCAGGCGGCCAGTATCTGGGTGTTGCCCAGCATCGTTTCACGATCGATGGTCGAGGGATCCGGATACGGCTTCGGCCACGGCGTGCCGTCCCAATCGAAGATCGTGTAGCCACGCGCCCCGCACATATCGCCGGCGGCCTTGTAACACTGGCTCATGCTGTTGATGGAAAGCTTGCAGGAAATCTGGCTGACCGCCTGGCCGGTCGGCAGGTAGGCGCGTTCGCTTTGCACGCAACCCGCCAGCACCGTGGCCAGGATCGCCAGGCAGGCCAGACGCGTCGTTGCCGTTGTGACTGCGGCCATGGCCAGTTCCGTTTGCTGCGCGGGTCCGTCGGTTGCGCCAACCAAGCGGAACCATCCGGTCCTGTCAAACCAGTGGCGTGTCATGCACCGGGGACGCCGTACAGCCGCACCAGCCAGATCCCCAGGGCCAATGCGGGCCCGAAGGGCATCGCCGTCTGCCGCGTCACGGTACGCCCGCCGACGCGCTGCGCCCCGGCCAGCAGCAGGCCCGTCAGCGCCGCCAGCAGTACGGTGAACGGCAGCGCTTCCCATCCCAGCCAGGCACCGCCGGCGGCCAACAGCTTGGCATCACCCCGCCCCAACCCATGCTGCCCGCGCACCAGGTAGTAGACCTGATCGACCCCGGCCAATGCGGCATAACCGGCAATCGCGCCGATCGTACTGGCGGCCAGGTCGTCGGGCCCCTGCATCCAGGCCAAGACCAGCCCGGCCAGAAGCAGCGGCAGCGTCAGGACGTCGGGCAGGCGGGAACTGCGCCAGTCGATCCAGGCCAGGGCGACCAGCGTCCAACCCAGCGCACAGGTTGCCGCCATCCACAGGGGCGGGCCGCCGGCCAGCCAGGTCCAGACGCCAATGGCGCCGGCCGCGATCAGCGGGGCCGTGGTCATGCGTCCGCCAGCTAGGGGTTGCAGACCTTGTCGTTCTTCGACCCGTCGCCGCTGGGACCGTTCGAGCAAAGATCATAGTCACGGCCTGGGCGTTCCGACGGGTTGCGATACACGTAGGGCCGGCCCCAGGGATCGTTCGGCACGCCCTCGCCCTTCAGGTACGGCCCGTTCCAGTTGTTCACCCCCGATGGCTTCGTGGCCAGCGCGGCGAGCCCCTGTTCGCTGGTGGGATACGATCCGATATCCAGGTTGTACAAGTCCAGCACGGTCGACAGGCGTTCGATGGATTGCTTGGCGACCGAGGCGCGCGCCCCGCCCAGCTGTCGCAGCGCGGCCGGGGCGACCAGGCCGATCAGCAGGCCGATGATGGTGATCACCACCAGCACTTCCAGGATCGTATAGCCGGCTTCCCGATCTGTCCGGTCGTTCCGCCTGGCGACGGCATTGCGCGTCAGTGCGATCAGGCGATCACGCCAGCTTGCCATTCCCATTCGCTCCATCCTACGTTCCCGGCTTCTGCACCGATCGGCGGCGCTTGCGATCATGCCCAGTCTTGTCGCCTGTATGGCTCTCGTATCTGCCTTTTATCACCTGCCGCCAAGGGTTCTACCATCGATTCACGCGGTCGAGGGTGGACGCCCCGGCCTGGTGTCGGCCAACACCAACGGGTCGGCGGATCTGGGTGTCATGCAGATCAACACATTGTGGATCAGGCCCCTGGCCCAGCGGACCGGGCTGCCCGAAGCCACCGTGCGCGACCGTTTGATCAACGATGCATGCTTCAACGTCGCGACGGCCGGTGCCATCGTGCGGCTGCATCTGAACGAGGAGAACGGCGACCTGCTGCGCGCCGTCGGCGCCTATCATTCCCGCACTCCGGCCCGCAGCGAGGCCTACCAGTCCAAGGTCCTTTCCGCCGCGCAACAGCTTTTCGCGATGCCGTCGTCACCGTTGCGGCCAAAGGGTCAGTCCCAGCGATAGATCAGCACCGGCGATTGCTGCCGATCCGTCAGGCGGATCACCGTGGAGCGGATCGCGCGCGCACCGCCCGGCGCGCCCACCTCGGCCGTGATGGTGTAGGCATGGCCGAGCGTGACGCCGGGGCTGGGTTGCGGCGCGGCGAGGCCGCGTTTGACCTCGTCCAGCCGTTGCAACGCGGTCCGCGCCGTTGCATCGCCGACGGCGAACACCCGCAGCACGCTTGCATCGGCATAGGCGGGATCGACCCATTGCGCCTGGGAATACACGGTCAGCGAGGGCGCGATCGTGCTGTACAGCGCGTCGGTCATGCCCAGCAGCAGCCGCAGCTCCTCGACCGACTGATAGGCGGTGCTGCGCGGCTCATAGGCGCGTCCCGCCTGGCGATAGGCGCTGTCGTCGCTGGCGCTGGTACGGTTCTCCACCTGCGGGTCGCGCCAGTCGATGATGCGGTTCGCGACCTCGATGGCCTGGCTCGTGTCCAGACCGGCATTCACCAGCAGCTGCCGCAGGGTGCCGACGGTGGCGTGATTGATGTCGATCTTGCCGGCTTCGTCACGAACGGTGATCCGCGCCGGATGTCCCACAGATTGTATGGACACCGGTATGCCGTTGGTAGGCGGCTGCGTCTCACGCGGGCCAAGCATCGCGAGGATGGCGATATTGATCGCACCGTCGGCGGCGGCCTGCAGCCGCGCCTGCTCCTGCCGTCCGTGGCTGAGGAAAGCATCGGCCTTCATCAGTTGCAGCACGCTCATGACGATCACCGCGACGATGGCGCTGGCCCACAGCGCGGCGATGATTGCGACGCCCTTTTCCCCGTGTGTGGACGCCGCCCGGTTCATCCCATTCTCATCGCCGCCGCGCGACGACCGGGATGGTGGCGCGAAGCTTCTCGCGGAGTTCGCGGGTGACGGCGTCGCCATCCTCGCGGGATCGTACCACGCGCGGCGTGATGGTCACCAGCAGTTCGGTGCGCTTGGTGGTTTCCGCACGATAGCCAAAGACGAAGCCCAGGACCGGGATATCCTTCAGCCAGGGGATGCCGGCGTTGCCACGCTCGGTCTGATCCTGGATCAGGCCGGCCAGGGCGATGGTCTGGCCATCCTGCACCGCGACCGAGCTGGTGACCCGCCGCTGCGAGATCGTCGGCGAACTGATCGACGAGGTCTGCGTGTTCTGCGGTGTGCTGACTTCTTCCGAGATATCCAGCAGCACCAGGCCGCTGGCATTCACGCGCGGCACGACGTTCAGGATGATGCCGGTATCGCGGTAGTCGATCGAGTTCACGGTCGGCGCGTCCGGTGCGATATTGCTGCGGGCGGATTGCGTGGCGATCGGCACCTGGTCGCCCACCTGCAGACGGGCAACCCCGTTGTTCAGCACCATCAGGTTGGGCGATGACAGCACCCGTACCGTCGTCAGCTCGGACAGTGCCTGCAACAGCAATGTCGTGTCGCCCGACGAGTAGACCAGGTTGCCGGCGCTCAGGAAGCCGAAGCCCGGAAAACCGAAACCAGGCACGACGCCGCCGCCGGGCCCCTGCGCGGTGGACGATGCGGTGCTCGCCGCGACCTTCGGTGCGAAGATCGATGCGAAGTTGCCGGTCTTGAACGCATACTGCAGACCCATGGCGAACTTGTCGTTCAGCGTCACCTCGGCGACCGTCGCCTCGATCAGCACCTGCAATGGCGCGATGTCCAGCTTCTGCAACGCTGCTTCGATCTGCCTGTAATCCTGTGACGAGGCGACGATCACCAGCGCGTTGTTGGTCGGATCGGCGGTGATCTTCAGGTCGGGCAGTGGATTCTGCCCGGCCGGTCCGCCTGCGGGCGTTACGCCGCCCGCCAGCGTGCTGACCGCGGACAACGGATCATTGCGTCCGCGCTGATCCGGCGGTTGCTGGGTCGAGGCGGAACCCGGCGGCGGGCGCGCCCCGCTGCCGCCATATCCCGACGACGCGTTGGATAGCGGCAGCGCCGGCTGGCTGCCCAGCGTCGGCCCATCATCCGTATTGGCGCCCGGTCCGGCATCGCTCTGATCGATCCCCAGCGCTCGGCGCAGCACCTTGGCCAGGTCGGTCGCGCGCCCGTTCTGCACGCGATACACGAACATCTTGGGATCGGTATGGCCATCGCCGCGATCGAACCGTTCGACCCAGCCGCGCACGCGCTGGATGTATGACGGTTGCATCGACGTCACGAGCACCGCGTTCATCCGGTCTATCGGAAAGACCTTGACGATATCCGTCATCGTCCTGCCCGACGATGACAGCATGTTGTTCACATCTTGCACGATCTCTCGCGCGCGGCCGTAGCGCAGCGGCAGCATGGCGAACGACATGCCGCGCATGAAGTCCACGTCGAAGGCGCTGACATTCTCCAGCACCCGGTTCACGTCGACTGCCGAACCGGACACGATCAGCAGGTTGCGCGACGCATCGGATTTCATCGTGACGCCGGGTGGCAGCACCGGTTCCAGCGCCTTTTCCAGCTCGGGCGCCGAGACATATTGCGCGGTCGCGACCCGGGTGACAAAGCCGGTGGTGCCACCGATCGAGGCCTGACGGCCACCATTCGCGATCGGCACGGCCAGGTAGATGCCGTTGCGCATCACCAGCGACACGCCGCTGAGTTGCAATGTGTCCGTCAATACGTTGATCACGGCAGAACGCGGGATCGGCGTGCCGGTATGCAGCGTGACGGTGCCGCGTACGGCCGGATCGACGGTGTAGGACTGCTTCAGCAGATCGCCCAGCACGGTCTTCAGGACGTCATTCACATCGACGTTGGTGAATTCCAGCGAAACATCACCGCCCGACGGGATGACCGCGCCGCGCCCGCCGGCAACCAGGCCGGAAGGATTGACGAACTGCCCCGTCCCCAACTGGATCTCGGCCGGCCCCACCGGACGACCGGTATTGCCACTGAGCGACAGCCCAACCGCGCTGCCCGATCCCCCCGGCTGCAGCGACAGCGGCTGGCTGCGCACCGCGCCCGGCTGCGCCAGGGTCTCGGGCGGCGGTTCCGTGCCGGACGGCGAGCACGCCTGCACCGCCAGCGTGCCCAACACGGCCAGGGACAGGGCGCGAACGGTCCGGTTCCGAATCATCGACGGCATCACCGGCGTTCCGACGGGCGCGGGAATGACATGACATACTCCGCCTTGCCGGCCACAAAACGCGCGCGATCCGCTGTGATTTCCTTTAACGTCCAACCCTTCAGTTCCTGTCCTTCGGCCAGCACGACTGCCTTGTTCTCGTTCCGTGCCTTCACCAGCACCTGGCGTGCGTCCCCGCTGATCACCACACCCACCAGGCTATAGGACGTGAGTGAGGGCGGCGGCGCAACCACCGGCTCTCGTCGCGGCGGCGGCGGCGGTTTCCACGGCGTGCGGCCGGGATAGAACACCGGATGCGCGTTGATCGCCGGATAGGTCGCATCCAGCGGTGTCGCACCCGGCTTGGGCGCCGGCGCGCCGCCGGCGGCCGCCGCCGCGGTGCGGCGCAGTTCCGCCAGGCTGGACGGATCCAGCGGCGGCATGGTCATGACGTACATCACCAGGCTCGCCCCCACGGCCACGGCCGTCAGGCGCCAACCCAATGCCAGCGCGGGGTGATCGGTGATCCACCCGATCATTCATCGACCTTTCGCATATACCCCATGACCTCGACATCCAGCCCCAGGACCGGTGGCCTGTCGGGCGGCGGCATGGTCGCGGGTGCCACAATCGTGAAGCTGTCGACGAACATCGACGGGCGCGCATCATCGATGGCCGCCAGGGTCTTTTCCACCGTCTCAAGCGTACCGTCGATACTGAAACGGACCCGAACGATGATGAACCCCTGTTCCTGCGCGCCCCGCAACTGCGAGGAGCTTTTCACGACGCCGCGCCCGGCATTGAGCGCCGCCAGCAGCACATTGCCGCTGCCGCCGGCGACGATGGTATAGCCGTCCGGCGCGGCGCGCGCCGCCGCTTCCATGCCGACGATGCCGCCGCCGCCCGCGCGGTTCTCG
>CAYZKM010000218.1:0-7672 GCA_964478525.1 uncultured Bifidobacterium sp. | reverse complement strand
CGCTGCCACGATTCCGCTCAGCGGGATCATGCGCTAGCGCCGCGCGGGACCGGGCGGTGGGGGCGCAGCGGCGGAGGCGGGGCGGGTGGCAGAGGCCGCCGGCGCGCCATGGGCGGCATCGGGTGGCTGGGCGCCGTCGGGCACGGCGATCGGCACGCGCTGCTTGCCCTCGTTCGGATCGCGGCCGGAGTTGCGGACGAGCACGTCGTTGATCCCCGGCGCCGCCTCGTTCACCACCACGACGGCGACGTCGCCCCAGAACCTGTCCAGCGTGCCGGCCGGGATTTCGT
Organism: uncultured Bifidobacterium sp.; assembly: GCA_964478525.1. GTDB lineage: Bacteria > Pseudomonadota > Alphaproteobacteria > Acetobacterales > Acetobacteraceae > Rhodopila. Next base: position 7,382 of record CAYZKM010000218.1, on the reverse strand, counting down.
TCAGCTGGATCACCCGCCCGCGCTCGTCGCCGGCGGCGGTGGCGATGATCCACTGGATTTCCACCCGCTGCTGGCGCCCCGGGATCGCCACGACCTTGACCTCGCAGCGCACGATATAGTCGGCCCCGCCGGGCGAGGTCTGGACGACCGGCCCGAGATTGCCGAGCTGGGCGCGCATCTGGCGGGTCAAGGCCAGGTTGCCGTCGCCGGGCGCGCCGGTCACGTCCGCGACCATCACCTTGGCCGGGCGGTTGTACAGGCTGTTGGGGTCGGCGCGATCGCGTGAGACCCGGATGCTGGTCAGCAGGGTCGAGACCCGGGCCCCGCCCTCCTCGGCCGCCTTGCGCAGCGTGGCGGGATCAGCCACGGCCCAGGCCGAGGCGGGGACCGGGTTGCCCTCGACCGAGCCCTGTTCCTTCCCTTGCGGGTCCTGCACCACGAAGATCGGCACGACATTGCCGCCACGCGACTCGGCGCGGGTGATCAGGCGCCAGTCATTGCGCTGTGGGGCGCGGGCCAGGGCCGGCACCTCGGCATCCGCCAAATTCGTCGCCAGGTCGCTGGCGAGGGTCTCGCTCGCCGCGTCCGTCAGCAGCGCCTCGGTGGGCGCCGGCACGGCCAGCATCGGCGTCAACGGTTCCAGCAGGCGGCGGGCATTGGCGCCGGGGTGGCCCATGAACGGGGCCGGCAGGTCGCCGCAGGCCGCAACGGCCAGGGGCAGGAGGATGGCGAGCAGGAAACGGAGGCGAAATGTCATGCGCCGCTTGAAGCAGATGCGCGGCGGCCGCGCCAGGACCCGGCGGCGGACGGACATGGTCACGGCGCCACGATGACCGAGATCTGGTGCCCGATCGGCCCGCCATCGCCCAGCGTGCGGCGGCGATGGCTGAAGAAGCGGTCCTCCTCGGCCAGCGTGTCGACATGGGTGACGTCGACGCGGCCCACGCCGGCGGCAAGCAGGCGCATCGCGCAATAGCCGGCCAGGTCGAACTGCCAGCGCTCGGGGCGGACGCCATCGGCAAAGAAGCGCGCATCCGCGGGATCGGCGGCCAGGACCGCATCGCGCAGGTCGGCCGCGACCTCGTACGACGCCTGGCCGATGCAGGGGCCGACGGCTGCGGCGATGCGCGCGGGGTCGGCGCCGAGCGTGACCATGGCGGCGATGGTGGCCTCGATCACGCCGGCGACGGCGCCGCGCCAGCCGGCATGGGCGGCACCGACGATCCCGGCCTAGCCGTCGGCGAACAGCACGGGGGCGCAATCGGCGGTCACGATCCCCAGCGCGATGCCGGACCGGTCCGTGACCATCCCGTCGGCGCGCGGGCCGGCCCCGGGTTCCCATGGCGCCGTCACGGTCGCGACCTCGATCCCGTGCACCTGCGTCAGGCCAACCAGCCGGGATGGATCGGCATCCAGCGAGCGGGCGGCGCGGGCGCGGTTTTCCAGCACGTTCGCCCGGTCGTCCGCGCCGGACAGGCTGCAGTTCAGGCTGGCGAACGGCCCGCCCGACACACCGCCGAGGCGGGTGAAAAATCCATGTGGCGCCGGGATCGAAGCGGTGCGAATGGCAACGGCCATGGCCATACCTGTCTGCAAAAGGGCCGTCGGGGTGTGCGCGGCTTCCGCTGCGCGGTCAACGATTCGCATGCGCTGCCCGCCGTGTTGACAAGGCTGGCGCGCTGCGCCGCTAATCGAGGCCAGGACATAATGCGGATCGACCCATGAATCACCTCGGCGCGGCATCTCTCGGGTTGGACCCTGTGGCGCGGGCGCGCGACCTCGGCTCCGTGATCGCGGCGGCGGCTGACGAGATCGAGCGCACCCAGACCATCCCGGAACCGGCCCTGACCCGCATCCATGATGCCCGGATGGCGCGGATGCTGCTGCCGCGCGCGTGTGGCGGCGATGAGATCGAGCCATGGGTCTACATGGCGGCCATCGCCGAGATCGCCCGCCATGACGGGTCCGTCGGGTGGAACCTGTTCGTCGCCAACAGCGCCGCGCTGATCGCCCCGTTCATTCCGCTGGAAACGGCCAGGCTGATCTGGTCGGACCCGCGCGCCTCGATCGCATGGGGTCCGCCCAACCAGTACCGCGCCATGGCAGTGGAAGGCGGCTACCGCGTCAGCGGCGAATGGCATTTCGCCAGCGGGTGCCGCCAGGCCAACTGGATGGGCGCGCATTGCCAGGTGCAGGAACCGGACGGGTCGCTGCGGCTGAACCGGTTCGGCCGCCCGACCGTGCGCACCCTGCTGTTCCCCAAGCAGCACGCGACGCCGATCCATAACTGGCAGACGCTGGGCATGCGCGGCACCGCATCGGAAGGCTATACCGTGTCCGACCTGTTCGTGGCCGAGGCGTTCACCGGCACACGGGAGGACCCGGCCCTGCGCCGCGACCCCGGGCCGCTGTACGCCTTCACCATGCAGGGGCTGTACGCCGTGGGCGTGGCCGGCGTCGCCTTCGGCATCGCGCGTGCCATGCTGGATGCATTCAGGACCCTGGCCACCGAAAAGGCCCCGCGTGGCCTGGTGCGCCTCGCCGACAGCCCCACCGTCCAGGCCGATGTCGCTCGGCGGGAAGCGAACCTGGGCGCGGCCCGCGCCTACCTGACCGAAATCCTGAAGGACATCTGGGACACCGCCGACGATGTGGCGCCGATCGATGCCGCGGCGCGCGGACGGGTGCGGCTGGGCTGCGCGCACGCGATCCACGCCGCGATCGAGGTCGCCGACTATGTCTACAAGGCCGCCGGCACGTCGGCGATCTTCCTGGGCACGCCGTTCGAGCGGCGGTTCCGCGACATGCACACGCTGTCGCAGCAGATCCAGTCCCGCGACGCGCATTTCGAGGCCGTGGGCAGGCTGATGTTCAACGGCGATCCGGATGGCGTGTTCCTGTGATCCCCGCTGTGCAATGATCCAACCAACCGGACCCGCATCTGCGCTCGGCCGGACAACACGGGGAGATCGATCATGTCGGAACTGACTCTCGCCAAGGCCCAGACCATCATTGCCGCCGCGCTGGCGCATGCGCGGGCGAAGAACTTCGCGCCGATGGGCGTCGCAGTGCTGGATGCCCGCGGCGTGCTGAAAGCCTATGCGGCCGAGGATGGCACCGCGCTGCGGCGTGCCGATATCGCGATCGGCAAGGCGTATGGCGCGCTGTCGATGGGCGTCGGGTCGCGGACCCTGGGCGTGCGTGCGCAGGAACGCCCACACTTCATCGCCGCGGTCACGCACGTGGTCGGCGGATCGATGGTACCGGTGCCGGGCGGCGTGCTGATCAAGGGCACGGGCGGGTTCATCGGCGCGGTCGGCGTAACCGGCGACACCTCGGACAATGACGAGGCCGCGGCCCTGGCCGGGATCGCGGCGGCGGGGCTGACCGCCGACCCGAGCTAAGGAGCGCATCCCAACGCGGACGGTGGACGTTCGCCCGCGCTGGGAACCGCCACAGGAATGGTTGGGGCGCGTGGGCAGCTTCGCGAGCGATATACGGTCATCAGCAAGCAATCGGATTTTGCCGCGCCATGGCGATTGACGATCTCGGACCACGCATTTGCATCATGGGTCCGTCGAACAGCGGCAAGTCCACGTTGGCCGAAGCCATCGGGCACGCGCGCGACCTGCCTTCAGTCCACCTCGACCAGCTTTACCATTTGCCAGACTCGGACTGGCTGCCGCGCCCGGAAGCGGAGTTCATCACATTGCATGACGAGGCAATCCTGGCGCCGCGTTGGGTCATGGATGGCAACTATTCGCGATGCCTGCCGCAGCGGCTGCAAAGGGCCACGGGCTTCATTCTGCTGGATATTCCGACGGTCACCGCCTTGCTGCGATATCTGCGGCGTTCATGGTTCGAGCGTGATCGGCCCGGGACGCTGGAGGGCGGCAGGGACAGCGTGAAATGGGAGATGATCCATCACATCGCCATCGCCACGCGCGCAAACCGAAAGCGCTACGTGGAAATATTCGACCGTGTCGCCTTGCCCAAGGTGAAGCTGGCGACAACGCGAGAACTGACCCGCTTCTATAATTCGGCAGGGCTCAGGCGCCGATACACCATCCAGTAAGCAACGCTTACCAACGGTATGAGGCAGCTTGTCCGTTTCAGAAGCCTTCAATTTGTGCATCCGACGACTGCAATCCGACGCCGACGGTGCCGAATGGCCGACCTGCCATGGGCCGATGGCCGGGGACGTCGAAATCGCGCTTGATACCGGCGGCCCGTGTCCGTCGCTCATGGTGCGCCTCCTGTGTTTTGGGCGGCGAAGGCCGACCACCCACGTCTTTGCCTTCCTATCCATCGCAAGACGTGGATGGTCAGCCTGCGCTGACCACGACGCGGGGGGCGTCGGTCAATGTTTAGGGCCGTTGGTATGAGACGTCATTCGGACTGTACGGATAGTTCTTCGCCAAGGCGCTGGAATTCGAGCTACAGCCCTTGCCAGATCCCGTAACGCCATCGATCAGCAACGGCGACCTCGATGTGCTGGCCGCGACGATCCGCGCCTGCACGCGTCAGACCAATGGCAGGATGGTGCGGTTCGTCCACATCCCGCACTCCCGGTCCTGGTTCAACGACCGGAACAATGACTGCGTGACCGGAGAGGTCCTGTGGTCGACATGCAAGATGCATCAGGCGGACCGCGAGGACCTGTTCACCCTGTCGGCGTTCGATCCCAATCCGCTGTCGGTGCTGCGGACCTACGGCGGGCTGGATGGCGTGATGTCAGCGCGCTACCACGGCCTGGTGTTCGGCCGGATCGCCGGTATCCCGACGCTGGCGATGGGCGGCAGCCTGGTGAAATTGCGATCCTTCATCGACGATTATCCGTCCGGCCTGCTGCGCGTGGCCGAGAGGATGGACGAACTGCTGCCGGCGACACGCGATTTCCTGGATATGGCGGAGCGCCGATGGTCGAAGACGGCGCGCGGGACGGTGCTGAGCCACACCGTGTAGCGACGTCCGCCCCTGTTCATTCCCGGCCCTGTATTGCACAGTCCGGGTGAACGCGCCCTGTGTCCCGGAAGGGGCTCGGCGTGCGCAAGGGAGAGGAACATCGAGACCCATGGATAGTCGCAAGATAGTGGGCAGCTTTCGGGAGGCGGTGGCCGACATCCCCGATGGCAGCACGATCGGCTTCGGCGGATTCGCCATGCCCGGCGTGGCGTTCAACCTGATCAGGGCGTTGCGGGACCAGGGCGCGAAACGCCTGACCCTGGTCGCCAACACGACCGGCGGGGCGCAGCAGCCGCGCATGCCCGATATCGGGATGCTGGTAGAGAACGGGCAGGTGGCGAAGGTGATCTGTGCCTTCACCGCCGCGACGCGCCCGACCGATGTGTTGCCGTTCACGAAATACTATGAATCCGGCGAGGTCGACGCCGAACTCGTGCCGCAGGGCACGCTGGCCGAACGCATGCGTGCCGCAGGCGCGGGCGTGCCGGCATTCTACACGCCGACCGCGGTGGGCACCGAACTGGCCGAGGGGCGCGAGACGCGCTTCATCAACGGGCGCGAGTACCTGCTGGAATACGCCCTGCCGCTGGATTACGCCTTCATCCGCGCGCGCAAGGCCGATACGTTCGGCAATCTGCGCTTCCACCGCGCGCAGCGGAACTTCAACCCGGTGATGGCGACCGCCGCGCGCTGCACGATCGTCGAGGTCGATGAACCGATCGTTCCAGCCGGAACCATCGATGCGGACGATGTCCATACGTCCGGCATCTTCGTCCATCGCCTCGTGCAGGTGCCGCCGGAACCGGACGGCATCTGGCCGACCAAGCGGCAGGAGCGCCGGAAATGAGCGAGACCAAGGGGCTGAACCGCCAGCAGATGGCGGACCGCATGGCACGGGAATTCAAGGACGGCTGGATCGTCAATCTGGGCGTCGGCATTCCGACCATGTGCTCGAACACCGATATCGGGCCGGTCGACATCGTCTATCACTCGGAAAACGGGGTGATCGGCTATGGCGGCGTCGCCACGGCGGAACAGGAAGACCTGAACCTGGTGAATGCCGGCGGGCAGAACGTGACGCTGAAGCCGGGCGCGGCGATCGTGCACCACGCCGACAGCTTCGCCATCATCCGCGGCGGGCACATCGACGTGACGGTGATGGGGGCGTACCAGGTCTCGATGACCGGGGATTTCGCCAACTGGAAGCTGAAGGGCCAGAAGGGCGGCGGTATCGGCGGGGCCATGGACCTGGCGGCATCCGCCAAGCGTGTGTTCATCATCCTTGAACACGTGACCCGCAAGAACGAGCCGCGCCTGGTGGCGAAGTGCGACCTGCCGGTGACGGCGCGGGGCGTGGTGACGCTGGTGCAGACGAATTACGGCCTGTTCGCGCCGACGAAGGACGGGTTCAAGCTGCTGGAGATCGCGCCTGGCCTGACGGTGGACGAGATCCGCGCGACGACCGAGGGCACACTGACGGTCGCCGAGGGGTTGCGGACGATCGCCGTATAGACACCGCGTCGTGGCGGGGGCGATCCCCCCGCCACGCCGGATGCGTCATCCGACCTTGAAGGCGGCGACGGCCTTCTCGTCGAACTTCAGGCCGAGGCCCGGCTTGTTCGGCAGGATCATCATCCCATTCTCGACCGCCGGCGTTTCCTCGTACAGCGCCAGCATCCACGGCATGTATTCCACCGTCAGCCCGTTCGGCGCGGCGGCCACCATGTGCACCAGGATTTCCGGCATCACATGGCTCACGATCGGCAGGTTGAAGGCCTCGGCCATGCCGGCGATCTTCATCCATTGCGTCACGCCGCCGGCGCGCACCACGTCGACCATCACGATGTCGACCGAGTGGTTCACGATCATCTGGCGGAACGGCTCGATCCCGTAGACGTATTCGCCGCCGGCGATCGGGGTCTTCAGCGCCGCGGTCACCCGCGCAAGGCCCTGGTAGTCATCGGCACGGGTCACGTCTTCCAGCCAGAACAGGCCGACATCCTCGACCCGGCTGCCGATGTCGATCGCCTGTTCCGGGCGCCAGCGCTGGTTGATGTCGCACATCAGCTTGATGTCGGGTCCGATCGCTTCGCGCACCACGCGCACGCGACGGACCTCCTCGGCGATGGTCGGGTTGCCCGGCAGCGCCATCTGGGTCTTCATCTCCTTGAAGCCCTTCTGCACCAGGATCTGCGCCGCCCGTTGCGCCTGGTCATGGGTCAGGCCGCGGCGCAGCGAGCCCGAGGCATAGGTCGGCACCTTGTCGCGATGCCCGCCCAGCAGCTTCCACAGCGGCTGGTCGAGCGCCTTGCCCTTGATGTCCCACAGCGCGGTATCGATCGCCGACAGCGCGAGCGTGAAGATGCCGCCCGGCCCCGCGTCGCCGCTGTTGGCGCGCAGCTTGGCGACGATCGCCT
>CAYZKM010000217.1:0-7692 GCA_964478525.1 uncultured Bifidobacterium sp. | reverse complement strand
CGCCGCGATACTGGCAGGACGTGACCGAGGGCGAGGCGCTGTTGCCGTTGGTCTAGGAGGAGAGGACGGTGGGCGAAGTGAGTGGCTCTGGCCGGGGGTGGGGCGGGCTGTATATCCGCGCCAACAAGATGGCATGGAAGCAGGTTCACGCGCATCCCGGCCTGGGCATTCCCAACCGCTTCGGCATCCCCGACTGCCCCGAGCGTGTGCACTGGGAACCCGAATTCGCCCTGATGGTCGGCGCGCCCGGCGCCTATGACTACGGCCCCGAGCGCTGCTCGTGGCTGACGCACCACCTGACCAACTGGATGGGCGACGACGGGTTCCTGCGCAAGGCGAGCTGCAAGATCCGCCGCCATAACCCCGAGGGCGACACGCTGTTCTTCTCGGCCAGGGTGGTCCGCAAATACATCGAGGACGGCCGCCACCTGGTCGAGATCAGCCAGGAGGCACGCACCCAGACCGATGAATTGTCAGTGTTGGGCTCGGGCGTGGTGGAACTGCCCTCGCGCGGCTAGCGCGCTTTCCGGCTGACCGGAAACGGTCAGCGCGCGCTAGCCTGTTGTTTGATCGCATGATTCACCCGCTGCCACGATCCCGCTCAGCGTGATCATGCGCTAGCCGGCCTTCATCCCACGCTCTCGTCCGCGTCTTCCCGCACCCGCTCGGCGTCGGCGCACACCACCACCGGTGCATCGGCCGCACGGGTGCGCGGGCCGGCCGGCGGCGCGGCGCGCGGCGCCTGCCCGTCGATGGCAAGACCGAGGCCGCGCAGGGCCTTGCGCAGCGCGGTCCCGTCCAGCCGGTGCATCGCCGTCGCCCGCGCGCGGTTGCCCATGCCACGCCGAGCAGAGGCGTGATCGGCGAGGTAGCGGAGATAGGAGACCGCGTCGGCCACATCCGGTTCGGCCCAGTAGCCATCCCGATACACCGCACGGTCGTCCTGCACCGGGACCAGGCGATAGCGGACCAGGGCGGCATTGGCCTCGTCCATGTAGTCCATGTTGCCGGACCAGGCGGTGGCGATGACCGGCTTGCCCAGCAGCATCGCCTCGGCGGGGACCAGGCCGAAGCCCTCGCTGCGGTGCAGGGACAGCACGATGTCGCAGCACGCCGTCAGCGCGTGGCGGTCGCGGTCGGGCAGCATGTCGGTCATTACACGGATGTTGGGGGCGGCGGCATCCTGCATCAGGCGGGCGAAGTCGGCGGGGGCGTGATCGGCCAGGCCGACCTTCAGCACCAGGATGCGGTCGGCGCGCTGGCCGAACGCCTGCTTGAACGCGTGCACCGCGGCCAGCGGGTTCTTGCGGGCGAAGGACGAAGCCAGGTTGAACGAGACCAGCACGACCACCGCATCCGCCGGCAATCCGAACGCGGCGCGGTCCAGCACGGCTGGGATCGGCGGGGCGAGCGCCAGCGCCGGCGGGACGACATGGACACGGTGTGGCGCCAGCGGCTCCAGCGCCAGGGCGGTGAAGCGCGAGGGCGCCCAGACCTCGTGCACGAAGCGGGCGGCGGCGTGCCATTCCGCCGGCACGACCGGCAGCTCCCAGGCCCAGCAGCCGACGACCCGGCGTTCCCGCATCAGGCCGCGGGGCAGGCGCAGCAGGGCCAGCGGCAGGGTGGGTGCGTTCACATGCAGCACCAGCGGGGCGCCTTCCGGCGGGTCGCCGCCTTCGGCCTCGGCGCCGCGCGCCGCGCCCAGGCCGATCGCCAGCGGCGACGGCACGTCCAGCGACCAGGCGGGCAGTTGCATCGCCCTGGCCGCGCGCACCATCAGCCGCGCGCTTTCGCCAAGGCCGGATGGGCAACTGAACGCCCCCGCCACCGCAATCCCATGCGCCCCCCAGGGCGGGCGCTCGGCCGGGCGGGGCGCGATCAGCGCGGTCGCGCGCGCCAGGGCGCGCCGGCGGACGGCGGGCGGCAGGCAGCGCCACAGGCGATGCGCGAGGCCGGGGGAGAATGCGGGCGCTTGGGGTTCGGGCATACGCCAAGGATCACGCAGCGGGGTTAACGCCGGCTTAATGCGGCGCGCGGCGCGAACCGCCCGGATGCCGAACGGCCCGGGGGACGTTAAGTATGGGATGTTAAGCATTCAGCAACCCGCCTCGGCCATGATGCACCGGCATGAGCAGCCATTTCGTCATCGTTGCCCAACCCGACTGGAACCTGCGCAACGTGCTGCGCCAGCACCTGGACGGCATCGGCTTCCGCACCCTGGTCACGCCGACCGCGGCCGAAGCCGAGGATTTCGCCGCCCGCGTCGTCGCCGCCCTGGTGATCCTGGACATCGAGCTGCCGGGGATTACCGGCTATGAAACCTGCGTCCGGATCCGTCGCATGCCGGGTTATGCCGGCGTGCCGATCGTGCTGCTGACCGGGCAGGACCTGCCGCGCCGCCGCGCCGCCGCCGGCAAGGCGGGGGCAGATGTGCTGCTGGTGAAGCCGTTCTCGATGAACGACCTGATGCGCGAGGTCGAGCCGCTGCTGTCCGGGTCCGCCGCGCCGGGCGGCGCCCCCGCCGCCCCCCCGCCGGTGACCGTCTGGGCGCCGTCACCGCCGCTGCAATGGCGGTTCGGCGAGGGCTCGGAGCTGTCGGTCGGCAAGCGCATGCTGGACATGCTGCGGCCGGCGTCGCGCCGATAGACCGCGGCGGGACGGCCCTTGACAGTCAGGGCTGAAGCGTCACAATTCATGTTTGAAAACGCATACCGATATGTTCAGACATGACATCTCCCCCGCATGATGCACACCATCGCATGACGCACGTCACCCGATGATGCACATCACCGCATGATCACCGCCGGTCAGATGCGCGCCGCCCGCGCCCTGCTGGGCATCGACCAGCGCCAGCTGGCGGAACGGTCGGGGCTGTCGTTGCCGACGATCCAGCGCATGGAAGCCAGCGAGGGCGTCATCCGCGGCAATGTCGATTCGCTGATGAAGCTGGTCGGCGCCCTGCATGCCGCCGGGGTCGAGCTGATCGGTGACAACCAGACCTCGGCCGGCGGAGGGCGCGGCGTCAGGCTCGCCACCGCGCCGGTTCCGCAACGGCAATAGCGGGAACCGATCGATGGAAGCGGTCCTGATCGTGCTCCCCTGCCTGCTTGCCCTGGCGGTGGCGGGCGTGATCATGGGCCGGATGCCGGCCGGGCGGGTGGTGATCTATGGCGGCTGCCTGGTCCTGTGCCTGGCGCTGCTGGCCGCCGGCGTCGTCGCGATGGGCGCCCCGGTGGCACGCCTGACGCTGCCGCTGGGTCTGCCGCCCATCGGCATGAACCTGCGCGTCGACCCGCTGTCGGCCTTCTTCCTCGCACTGACCGGCCTGGGCGGCGCCGGCGCCAGCCTGTTCGCCATCGGCTATGGCCGGCACGAGCATGAACCGGCGCGCGTGCTGCCGTTCTATCCCGCCTTCCTGGCCGGCATGATCATGGTCGTGGTCGCCGATGACGCGTTCCTGTTCCTGTTCGGGTGGGAACTGATGTCGCTCGCGTCCTGGGCGCTGGTGCTGGCGGACCACGACAAGCCCGAGAATGCGCGGGCTGGCTTCGTCTACCTGGTGATGGCCGCGTTCAGCGGCTTCGCGCTGTTGCTGGGCTTCGGCATCCTGGCCGGCCCCGGCGGCTATGCCTTCGACGCCATCCGCGCCGCTCGGCCGGCCGGGCTGGCGGCCAGCATCGCCTTGGTGCTGGCGCTGGTCGGCGCCGGGGCAAAGGCGGGGCTGATGCCGCTGCATGTCTGGCTGCCGCTGGCCCATCCCGCCGCGCCGAGCCATGTGTCGGCGCTCATGAGCGGGGTGATGACCAAGATCGCGCTGTATGGCTTCATCCGCCTGAGCTTCGACCTGATCGGCACGGCACCCGCCTGGTTCGCCACCGTGGTCCTGATACTGGGCGGAATCACCGCCGTGATGGGCGTGCTGCAGGCGATGATGGAACGGGACCTGAAGCGGCTGCTGGCCTTCTCGACGGTGGAGAATATCGGCATCGTCTTCGTCGGGCTGGGCCTGGCAATGGCGTTCCAGGGCAACGGCGTGACCGCGGGCACGACGCTGGCGCTGACCGCCGCGCTGTTCCACGCGCTGAACCACACCGTGTTCAAATCCCTGCTGTTCTTCGGCGCCGGTGCGGTGCTGAACGCCACCGGCGACCGCGATATCGAGCGTCTGGGCGGGCTGATCCACCGCATGCCGCGCTCGGCCGCCTTGATGCTGGTCGGCTGCCTGGCGATCTCGGCACTGCCGCCGCTGAACGGGTTCGCCTCGGAATGGCTGATGTTCCAGGCCGTGCTGCTGCGCCCGGAACTGCCGCAATGGGGCCTGAAGCTGTCGATCCCGGTCGCCGGCGCGATGCTGGCCCTGGCCGCCGCCCTGGCGGGGGCGTGCTTCGTGCGGGCCTTCGGCATCCTGTTCCTGGGCCGCCCGCGCAGCATCGCCGCCGAACAGGCGCGCGAGACGGACGGATACTCGCTGGCGGCGATGGCGATCTTCGCCGCGCTGTGCCTGCTGGGCGGGATATTCCCCGGCGTGGTCATCGATGTGCTGGCCCCGCTGGTGAAGGCGGTGACCGGGGCGCGGATGGACCCGCAGCTGAACGATGCCTGGCTGACGGTCGCCCCGGTCACGGCGAGCCGCAGCTCGTATAACGGATTGCTGATCTTCCTGTTCATCACGGCAAGCACGACGATGACGGTGCTGGCCATCCACCGGTTCGCCGCGCGTGGGGTCCGCCGCGCGCCGCCGTGGGATTGCGGCTTCCCCGACCCCAGCCCGGCAACACAGTACTCCGCCGACAGCTTCGCGCAGCCGCTGCGCCGGGTGTTCGGGGCGATCGTGTTCCGCTCCCACGAAACCGTGGACATGCCCGGCCCCGGGGAGACACGGACCGCGCGCATCGAGAAGACCAGCCACGACCTGGTGTGGGAGCTTGCCTATGTTCCGCTGGCCGGCGCGGTCGGCTGGCTGGCGACGACGCTGAACGTCCTGCAGTTCCTGACCATCCGGCGGTACCTGTCGCTGGTGTTCGTCACGCTGGTGCTGCTGCTGCTGGCGCTGGCGGTGTGGCAATGATCATCGCCTTCCTGGCACAGCTGGCGCAGATGACCGTGGTGCTGGCGCTGGCCCCGCTGCTGACAGGCATCGTGCGCAAGGTGAAGGCGCGCATCCAGCGCCGGCAGGGTCCACCCGTGCTGCAGCCCTATCGCGACCTGCGCCGGCTGCTGGGCAAGGATGTGGTGATGGCCGAGAACGCCTCGTGGCTGTTCCGCGTCGCCCCCTATATCGTGTTCTCCACCACCTGGGTCGCCGCCTCGCTGGTGCCGACCTTCGCGACCGAGCTGATGTTCTCCTGGTCCGGCGACCTGATCGTCATCACCGCCCTGCTGGGCTCGGCCCGGTTCGCGCAGGCGCTGGCGGGGCTGGATGTCGGCACCGGCTTCGGCGGCATCGGCGCATCGCGGGAGGTGATGATCGCGTCGCTCGCGGAACCGGCGATGCTGATGATCGTGTTCTGCGTGGCGCTGATCGCCGGGTCCACCAAGCTGTCGACCATCGCCGAGCACATGATGTCGGCGCAGGTGGGGCTGCGCGTGTCGCTGGCGCTGGCGCTGGTTGCGCTGGTGATCGTCGCGCTGGCCGAAAACGCGCGCATCCCGGTGGACAACCCGGCCACGCATCTGGAACTGACGATGGTGCACGAGGCGATGGTGCTGGAATATTCCGGCCGCCACCTGGCGATGATCGATCTGGCCGCGTCGCTGAAGCTGGTTGTCCATGCCTCCGTCATCATCTGCATCTTCTTCCCGCTGGGCCTGGCGGTCGGCGCCGCCGGTCCGGCCGCTTATCTGGGCGGCGGGGCGGCGTGGCTGGGCAAGATGGCGGTGGTCGGCGTGCTGCTGGGCATCTTCGAGATGTCGATCGCCAAGATGCGCGTCTTCCGCGTGCCGAACTTCCTGGGCGCGGCGCTGATGCTGGGGCTGCTGGGCCTGCTGCTGCTGTTCGTGTCCAGGGGGATGTAGCGGATGCACGGCATCTCCTTCGACATCGCGCATATGCTGGCCGGGCTGCTGGTGCTGGTCAGCCTGACGATGCTGTACCAGGTCCGCATCTACGCGCTGTTGAACACGCTGGCGGTGCACGCCTTCATCCTGACCCTGTCGGTGGCCTGGCAGGCGCATATCCAGGACGCGCCGCATCTGTACGTGACCGCCGCCATCGCCCTGGGCTTCAAGGCCATCCTGGTCCCGCAGGCGCTGAAGCGGATGGTCGTGAAGATGGGCATCCATCGCGAGATCGAAACCGCCGTCAGCATCGGGCTGACGATGCTGGCCGGCATCGCCCTGGTCGCGCTGTCGCTGGAGGTGATGCTGCCGGTCACGTCGGGTGCCGATCCGGTCGCGCGGGAGGATATCGCGCTGGCCCTGTCGGTGGTGCTGATCGGGCTGCTGCTGATGGTCACGCGGCGCAACGCCGTCAGCCAGGTGGTGGGTTTCATGTCGCTCGAAAACGGCATCATCCTGGCCGCCGCCGGCGCGCGCGGCATGCCGCTGGTGGTCGAGATCTCGGTCGCCTTCTCGATCCTGATCGCCTTCATCGTGATCGGCATCTTCCTGTTCCGCATCCGCGAACGGTTCGACACCGTCGATGTCGGATCGCTGCACGAATATCGCGGAGGCCGGCGATGAGCCCCGATCCCGTCCTGGGTGTGCTGGCGATTCCGCTGGTCGCATCCGCCATCCTGGCGCTGCTGCCGAGTTACCGGCTGTCCGCCTGGCTGAGCATGGGTGCCGCGCTGGCATCCTTCGCGTGCGCATTGTCGTTGCTGGTGCAACGGCCGGGACCGATGACCTATCTGCTGATCGACGATCTGAACATCGTGTTCATCGTGCTCAGCACCTTCATCGGCTTCACCACCAGCGTCTACAGTTCCAGCTATATCGCGCATGAACTGGAAACCGGGCGGCTGACGGCGCGGTATCTGCGGTTCTATCACGCGATGTACCACCTGATGCTGTTCGGCATGAACCTGGCCCTGATCGCCAACAATATCGGGCTGATGTGGGTGGCGGTGGAGCTGGCCACACTGACCACCGTGCTGATGGTCGGGCTGTACCGCACGCCCGAGGCGCTGGAAGCCGCGTGGAAATACTTCATCCTGGGCAGCGTCGGCATCGCGCTGGCGCTGTTCGGCACCACCCTGGTCTATCTGGCCGCCCGCCCCGTGGTCGGCGAGGGGCTGGATGCGATGGTCTGGACCACGCTGCTGGCGCATGCCCGCGCCTTCGATCCGTCGCTGCTGAACATCGCCTTCGTATTCCTGCTGCTGGGCTATGGCACCAAGGTGGGGCTGGCGCCGTTGCATGCCTGGCTGCCTGATGCGCACTCGGAAGGCCCGACGCCGATTTCGGCCGTGCTGTCGGGGCTGCTGCTGAATGTCGCGCTGTACGCGCTGCTGCGCTTCAAGATGCTGCTGGCGGTCAACCCCGATGCCATCGCCCCGGGCGGGCTGATGATCGGCATGGGGCTGCTGTCGCTGATCTTCGCCGCGCTGATGCTGTATCGCCGGCGCGACATCAAGCGGATGTTCGCCTACTCCTCGATCGAGCACATGGGCATCATCGTGTTCGCCTTCGGCATGGCCGGTCCGCTGGGCAATTTCGCCGGGCTGCTGCAGATGACCATGCACAGCCTGACCA